>DATNBT010000245.1:0-32222 GCA_035571855.1 Vicinamibacterales bacterium | reverse complement strand
GACCGATCGCCAGCCGAAACGCGGGATCAGATACGTCGCCACGAAGCCGGCGACCGCCGCGCCGATGGTGAAGCCGTTCGAGACGACGAGCATCGCCGTAACGCGCGAACGCTTCGGGCTGTATTCGCCGACCAGCGCGACGGCGTTCGGCATGATGGCGCCCAGACCGAGGCCGGCAATGAAGCGGATAAACAGCAGCTGCTCGAGATTCGAGACGCGCGCGGTGAGCAGCGTCAGTGCGGAGAAGTACAGCGTCGAGCCGATCAGCACCGGCCGCCGCCCGATCTTGTCGGCGAGCATGCTGAACAGCAGCGAGCCGATCATCACGCCGATGAGCGTCACGCTCGCGACGCGGCCGGCCGCGCTCGCGATGCCCCATTCGGTGAACAGCGCCGGCGCCACGAAGCCCCACGACTGGACGTCGAAGCCGTCCATGATCAGGCACAGCCCGCACAGAATGAACACGCCGACCTGAAACGATCGCACCTGGCTGTTGTCGATCGCCTCGGTGATGTTGATGATCCCAGCCTTGCCGGAATTGTTGGCCACGTTATCCCTTTCGAGCGGCGTCCCACCAGAGGCACGTGCCGGGCGCGAGCGTGTAGTTGCCCTCGAGCACCTGCACCGGTTCGCGCAGACCCTCTTCGGCGGCTTTCAGCCGGAGCTGCCGCGCCTGCGCGCGGCCTTCGGCCGTCAGCCAGTTGCGATCGTGGCCCCAGAGACTCGGGCCGCACTGCATTTCGACGGGCGTCCAGCGGGCGGGATCGATCGACCGCCCGCCCCAGCCGTACTCCACGAAGAAGCCCGACGGCGTGTTCGCGTAGAACGACGTCATGAAGTCGTTCGAGTGCCGGCCGAGCGTCGTCGCGATGCGTCCGTCTTCGCCCTGGGCGAGATCGTACGCCTGCCCCACGTCGTCGAGCATGTAGAGCTCCATCATCAGATGATGGACGGTGCTCTTGCCCGTCTCGACCATCGCGAAGCTGTGATGGCGCGGATTGAGATGAAAGAAGTACGCCTTGAACGGGCGCAGCGTGAAGTCGCTCAGCTGAAACCCGAGCGTCTTCGTGTAGAACGGCAGCAACGCGTCGATGTTCTCGACGTTCAGCACGACGTGGCCCATGCCGAGCGGGCCGGTGCGGAAACCTGAAATCGATCGCCCGGGCCGGAACGCGTCGGTCGCGATCTCGGCGCCGTGAAACGCCTCGAGTCGATTGCCGGCCGGATCGTCGAACGCGATCAGCTCCTTGACGCGGCGCTCGTCGGCTTTGGCCGCCGGTGCGCGCTCGACGTGCACCTTTGCCGACTCGAGACGGGCCGCGAGCTCGTTCAGGGCGGCGGCGCCGCCGACTTCCCACCCCATGAACGCCGCCTTCTCGCCCGACACGCTCGCGTCCTCGTGGACGACGATGCGCTGACGACGATCGTCCATGCGGAACGTCAGCGTCCTGCGCGAGCGGTCCACGAGCTGAAGGCCCAGGAATTTCTCGCCGAAGCTCGACCAGTCGTCGAGACTGCGCGTGCGCACGCCGAAATACCCGAGCGAGTCGAGCGCCATGAACGGCCTATCTTATCGCTCCTTGATACCTCGACGGGACGATGGCATCGTCGTCGTCGGGAGGCGGTTCGGACACAGCAGGCTATGGGTGATCCAGACAAGCGGGCTGATCATCTACCTCGCTCGAGGACGCTAGAGAATTTCTTTCAGCCGCTCCGCCGGTCGCGCAAGAATCGCGCGATTTCCCTTCTCCACAATCGGCCGCTGAATCAGATCGGGATGCTCGACCATCAGGTCGACGAGCGCTGATTCGCTGAGCTCGCGCTCGCCGAGCTTCAGCTTCCTGTAGATGTCTTCTTTCGTCCGCAGCAGATCGCGGGCCGACAAGCCCGCCTTCTTCAGCAGTTCCTTCAGCTTCGTCTTCGGAATCGGATCGGTGTAGTAGTCGACGGCGTCGAAATCGACGCCGCTGTCCTTGAGCGCGTTGTACACCTGGCGGCAGGTCGTGCAGGTGGGCTTCTGGTAGACGGTGATCTTCATCCCTTCGAGTGTAGCCGGACGCTGGCGTTGTGGGACACGATCCGCAGATTGGGACCGCCGCCGTTGACCGTCCCGCCGACGTTGTTCTCGCCGCGGCCGTGATAGACCGCGTGCATCGCCGGCTTGAAGTCCGAGTCGACGTACGCGTGGTGGCCACGCGACTCGAAATTGAATTTCGACGCCGCGGGCATCGAGGCGTCGAACATGCCGTTGTGCATCTCGATGCGGCTGTCGCGCGTGAACGACGCGAAGTCCACGCGCGTGCGCCCGTTGTGCGTGTTCACGTCGAGCTGGCCGGCGAAATCGCGAATGTCGGTGCTGGCGTTGTGATTGTGAATCTCGAGCCGGACCGTTTTCGGCACGGTGATGTCGTAGCGCACGTCGGCAGGACCCCACTGGGTGTCGAACAGCGACCACAGCGTCCAGTTGTAGGCATACCGGCTGTTCCAGCGGACCGACACACGATCCGGCGATCCGTCGATATCGACCGTCGGAAAGCGGTCTGACGAGGCCGAGAGGCCGGGCCAGTCGATGTGGACATGAACCTCGACCTGGGGCCTGTCCCAGGTCCGGACCTGAATCGTGCCGTTGTGAACGTCGAGGGCGAGCGTTCCGCTCGCGTTCAGCGGCAGCGTGCGGTCGATGTTCTTCGTATCGGCCGCGGCAAACGAGGCCGTTCCGAGGGCAAGGGCAGCGGCGAATCCGACGGTCCTGGCGTTCATCTGGTCTCCTCCCGACCTGCTCTTGGACGAAAGGATTACGCGCGAAGTTGCTCCGAGGTTAACCCCAGACCTCCCGGGCGATCTCGACCACAAGCGAGAGCTTTTTCTTCTCGTCGTCGACCGTCACCGGATTCCCCATGAAGTTGCTGGCGAAGCCGCACTGCGGCGACAGGCACAGCTGATCGAGCGGCAGCACCTTCGCCGCTTCGTCGATGCGCCGCTTCACCACATCCTTGGACTCGAGGACCGGCGTCTTGGTCGAAATCAGCCCGAGGATGACGTGCTTGCCTTTCGGCACGTGGCGCAGCGGCTGGAAGTCGCCCGCGCGGTCGGTGTCGTACTCCATGAAGTAGTTCGGGATGTCGACGTTCCGCAGCACGACCTCGCTGACGTACTCGTATCCGCCGCTCCCCATCCACTTGCCCCGGTTGTTGCCGCGGCACATGTGCATGCCGAGCGTGACGCCCTTCGGCGTCGCCGCGACGATGCGGTTGAGCACCGACGCGTAGGTCTCGACCAGCGTGTGCGGGTCCTCTCCGCGTCCCTTCAGAGCGTCCTGCGCGTGCGGATCGCACACCAGCGGAAACGTCACGTCGTCGATCTGGATGTAGGTTGCGCCGAGCGACGCGAGCTCTTTGATCTCGGCCGTCCACGCGGCGACGGCGTCGTTCCAGAATTCCTCCATGTCCGGATACACCGCGCGATCGATCGCATCCCGCCCGCCCCAGAAATGCAGCATCGTCGGCGACGGGATGCTGATTTTCGGCGTGCGCTTCGTCTCCCTTTTCAGAAACGCGAACGCGTCGGTGAAGATGCCTTTCGTCCGTCTGATCTTTCCGGTGACGCGGACGATGTGGCCCGGCAGCTTCTCGACCGTGGTGTCGTTCTGAAACGGCAGCGCGGCGGAAATCGTCCGGTCCGCTTCTATCCAGTGAATGCCGGTGCCGGAGAGCGACAGCAGAAAATCCTGGAACCACGAGCGGCGGCGGAACTCGCCGTCCGTGATCGACTGCAGGCCGACGCTCTCCTGCAGCGCCACGGCCTCGGCGATCGCCGCGTCTTCGAGCTGCTTCAGATCGTCGAACTTCAGCGGGCCGCTGACCTGGCGGTACTGATCGCCTTCGGCGGCGGTCCTGGCCTGCAGCAGGCTGGCGGGACGCAGAAGGCTGCCGACGTGCTCTGCTCTGAATGGAGGAGTACTCACGAATTCTCCTTGCGCCGGGGCCTCACCCCCGGCGCGAACGAACGCTGACGCCTCGCCTCGGATTCCATGTCCTCGGCTCGGCGTGGCCGCGGGCGCTCTGTGGCTGTCACCACACGCGGCGAGCCGGCGTACAGCTCGTCGACGAGAGGCGCGCGGCGCTTCAGCGTCGCGCGCTGGTTGATGGATCCCTTGTCGGTGGCCTCGAGCGCGTCGAGCGACGGCGGCTCCTCGAGGAGCATCGCGCGCGCGACGTGTTTGCTGGAGCCCGCGGCAGACGCGGCGAACGACGCAAGCCGTCCGGCGATCCACGACAGGACCGCGGGATGACGAAGCACGTCGGCCACTCCAGCAGCCGGTGAAAGATCCTGACACAACGCCCGGCACGCGTCGACGTCCGGGACCGCGAGCATGCCGAGCTCGTCGCGGCCCTCGCCGGTGATCACGGCGTCGCGCACGAGCGGCGCGAAATGGGCGATGACCTGCGCGCGCAGCGGCCCGACGTTCACCCACGTGCCGGTCGACAGCTTGAAGTCCTCGGCGAGCCGTCCGTCGAACGCGAAGCCGGCGTTGATGTCGTCCGGATCGATGAAGCGGACGCAGTCGCCGAAGCTGTAGAAGCCTTCCTCGTCGAACGCCCTGCGCGTCAGATCGTCCTGCCGCCAGTAGCCCGGGGTCACGTTCGGACCTTTGACGCGCACTTCGAGCTTGTCGCCATGCGGCACCAGCTTCGCTTCGACGCCGGGCACCGGCACGCCGATCGCAATCGACAGATCCGAATCCCACGTGCGGCAGATCGCCATCGGCGCCGTTTCGGTGGCGCCGAGTCCCGTGACCAGAATCAGCCGCTCGCCGATCGTCCGGTACGCGAGCTCGTCGAGTTCGTCCTTCACGTGCTGCGCCAGCGCCGCGGCCGCGTAAAACAGCACGCGCATGCGGCTGAAAAACGTCTTCCGCAGGACCTCGTCGTCGCGCATCGCCTTGACCAGCTCTTCGTAGCCGCGCGGCACGTTCAGATAGACATTGGTCGGGGTTTCCCGCAGGTTTCTGACCGAGGGACCGAACAGACCTGGCACCGGACGCCCGTCATCTATATATAAGGTCCCGCCGTGGTGTATCACGAGGCCGATGTTGTGGTTGCCCCCGAACGTGTGATGCCACGGCAGCCAGTCGACGAGCACCGGCGGCTCCTCGCGCATGAACGGCAGGATGTGCGCGATCATCTCCTGATTGCTGCCGAGCATCCGGTGCGTGTTGATCACGCCCTTCGGCACCGCGGTCGATCCCGACGTCAGGAGAATCTTGGCGATCGTGTCCGGCGCAATGGCGTCGTGCGCGCGGTCGACCGCATCGGTGGGCGGGGTCGCGAGGAGCGCGTCGAGGCTGCGAATCACCTCCACGTCCGCAGGCACGGCGGCCCTGATGCTCTCGTCGTACGCCGCGCCGCGGGAGGCGAAGACCAGGCCCGGCGTCAGCAGCCGCATCGCGTGCCTCAGCATCGCGAAGTCTTTCGAGAGCGTGGAGTACGCCGGAGAAATCGGCGCGACGGTGAGGCCGACGTGCTGCGCCGCGAGCGAGAGCAGCAGGTGCTCGCGATCGTTGCCCGAGAGAATGGCGACCGGCCGGTCCGCCGACAGCGTGCGCTCGACCAGCGCCTGGCCGACCCGGCGGACGGCGGCGAACGCGTCGCCGTACGTCAATCGCTCCCACTCACCCGACGGTCCCCGCCACGCGAGCAGCGTCTGATTCGGTGTTTTCCCCGCCCAGTACACGAGCCGGTCGGTCGATCGCCTCGGATACTCGCGTAGCGGCGCCTCCGTTCGAACGAGCATCGTCCCGTCCGCGCGGCGGGTCAGCGTCGCGGGCAGCGGACCGAGGGCGACAGCTCGCACCTTCATCACAAGACAGTGATCATATGTTGGCGACACGAAACTCTCCACCACGGATAAGAATTCCTCCTTTCCTCATTTCCTCCGTGGTAGATATTTTGAGATGGTCAAAGACGCGTCTCCGGTTCTCGCCGTCGTCGGCGCCGGCAACATGGGCAGCGGCATCGCCCAGAAGATGGCGACCGAGGGTTTCGACGTCGTGCTGGTCGACGTCGACGACGAGAAGGTCGCGAGGGGCGTCGGCATCATCGACCGGACGCTCAAGGAGGCGGTCGAGCGCGGCATCATGCGTCCCGACAGAGTCGCGGCCATTCGCGACCGGATCCACGGCACGTCGACGTTCGGGGAACTGGCCGACGCCGAGCTCGTCGTGGAAGCCGTCTTCGAAGATCGCGCGTTGAAGCGGGACGTCTTCACGCGCCTCGAGAGCGTCTGCCGTCCGGACACGATCCTCGCGACGAACACCTCGTCGTATCTGGTCTCGGACATCGCGTCGGCGGTCAAGACGCCGGGCCGCGTGCTCGGCCTCCACTACTTCTTTCATCCGGCGAAGAACCGGCTCGTCGAAGTCGTCGCGGGAAAGACGACGGCGAAGGACGTCTTCCGCCGCGCGTGGGCGCTGCAGGAGCAGCTCGGCAAGATTCCGATCGCGTCGGCCGACGCGAGCGGCTTCATCGTCAACCGCTTCTTCGTCGTGTGGCTGATGGAAGCGATCCGGATGCTCGAGGAGCGCGTCGCCAGCGCGATCACGATCGACGAGATCGCGAAGAAGACGTTCGGCGTCGGCATGGGGCCGTTCGAGCTGATGAACGTCAGCGGCGTGCCGATCGCGCTGCACGCGTCGACGACGATCGGCGACGCGTACGGCGCGATGTACGGGCCGCCGCCGATGCTGAAGCAGCAGGTCGAGTCGGGACGGATGTGGCCGCTCGGCGGAACGGTCGATCCCACCGCGGATCGGGTCGTCTCCGAACGGCTGATGTCGGGCGTGTTCACGGCCGCAAAGGCGCTCGTCGACGAGGGCGTCGGCACGATCGAGGACGTGGACATCGGCGCGCGCGTGGGCCTGCGCTGGCGCCTCGGCCCGTTCGAGATGATGAACCGCCGCGGCGGCTCGCATCCGATCCGGCTCGTGAAGACATCGATCGAAAACCGCGTCGCGACGATCACGGTGAACCGGCCGGACGCGATGAACGCGCTGAACGAAGCGGTCGCGGCGCAGCTCACGCAGGCGTTCCACGGCGCCGAACGCGACCCCGGCGTCACCGGCATCGTCATCGCCGGTTCCGGCCGATCGTTCGTCGCTGGCGCCGACATCCGCTTCTTCATCCGCAACATCGAACGCAACGACATCGCGCAGACGGAGGCATTCACCGAACGGCTGCAGACGCTGTTCGTGGAAATCCAGAACTGCCGGAAGCCGGTCGTCGCGCGCGTCCACGGCCTCGCGCTCGGCGGCGGCGTCGAGCTCGCGCTCGCCTGCGACTACATCGTCGCGACGCCGAACGCCACGCTCGGTTTTCCTGAAACCGGCATCGGGATCTATCCGGGACTCGGCGGCACGCAGCGGACGACGCGGCGCATCGGCACCGGGCTCGCGAAGTGGCTGGTGCTGACCGGCGACGTCATCGGCGCCGCCGACGCGCTGTCGATCGGGCTCATTGACGCCGTCGCGCCGCGCGAGGAGCTCGACGCGGCGATCGCGACGCTCGCCGCCGGCGGTCCGTCGAAGGAGCGCAAGCCGCCGGCTCCGCCCGCGGCGTTTCAGAAGCTCGCGGCGTTCTTCGACGGCAACGGCGTGGAGACGATCCGCGCGGGACGCGCGGACACCGGGGGCGACGAACGGCTCGACCGCGCGATGACTGCGGTCGCCGGCAAAGCACCGATCGCGCTGACGCTCGCCGCGTCGCTCATCGACGACGGCGCGCGCGTGTCACTCGAAGACGGCCTGCGGATGGAGCTGTCGCACGTCCGCGAGATCTTCGCGACGAAAGACGCGCTGACAGGATTGCTCAGTATTGGAAAGTCGCGACCGGTTTTCGAAGGTGCCTGACCTCCGACCCCTGACCTCCGACCTCTAACAGCACGAGCACCCGGTCATACACACCGGGTGCGTCTCGATTTTTCCGGACTCGTCGCAGATCGTGACGCCGATTCTCCGGCCGTCCGTGAGCTGCAGCGTGAGCTTCACGCCGACGAGGTCCGCGAGGTCGCTGCCGTCGAGCGAGCCCTGGATCGTCCGCTCCGCCGGGTTCGGCATGCCGTTGCCGAACATCCCCTGGAAGACTTTTATCTGATATCGCACCTGGCCCAGCACGCGGCTTTTCAGCAGCAGCTCGCCGTCCCCGGCCGATTCCTCCACCAGCTTCACCATATGACCGATTCTAGTATGATGCACCGTCATTTCCCGACGTCCTCAAGGCATCTCAATGCATCCAGAGCTCAAGGAAGCGCTCGATCTTCATAAAGCCATCGTCGCCGAAGCCGGCAACGCGCTCATCGGTTACGAGAACGAAAAAACGCTCGCGAACGTCGTCCTGCTGTCCGAGATTCCGACGACGTACGACAAGGACGAGAAGCGGCAGGTCAACGCCGGCAACCTCCTGCTGCGCGGCGTGCCCGGCGTGGGCAAGACGTTCTTCGGCGTCATCCTCGCGGCGATTTCCGGCGCGAAGTTCGCGCGCATCCAGGGCCGCGCCGATCTCCAGCCGACGGAGGTCGTGGGCTTTCAGATGATCAATCCGGCCACCGGCCAGTTCATGACCGAGTTCGGCCCGCTGGCGTCGGCGGAAGTGATCCTGCTCGACGAAATCAACCGCATCCCGCTCAAGTCGCAGAGCGCGTTTCTCGAAGGCCTGCAGGACCGCACGGTGACGGTCGGCAAGACGACGTACGACCTGCCGGCGTTCAACTTCGCGATCGCGACGATGAACCCGGTGGAGCTCGGGCAGGGCACGTTTCCGCTGTCGGAAGCGGCCACGGATCGGTTCGCGATCCTCGTGAACATCGCGTACCTGCCGCCGGAAGAGGAACAGAAGCTCGTCAGCTTCGACTTCAAGCAGGTCCGGCTGCGGGGACTGATGTCGAAGGAACGGATCATCGAGCTGCGCTCGGTGATCACGCGCGAGGTGTTCCTGCACGAGGCGCTCGCGAAATACATCCGCCGGCTCGTCGGCGCGACGCGGCCGTTCAACGCGGAGACCGACTGGACGCACCGCTCGCCGTCGGAGCTCGTCGAGAAATGCGTCGACCTCGGCGCGTCGCCGCGCGCGACGATCTGCTGGGGCCGTCTCGTGAAAGTGTGGGCGCTGCTCAAGGGCGAGCGCTCGGAGGTCTACCCCGAAGACGTGCAGGATCTCGCGAAGTACATCCTCACCCATCGCGTGTGGCTCGGCCCTCACGCGGCGAGCCACGGCGTCACCACGGAGATGGTGATCGAGGATATCGTGGACAAGGTGCCGGTGCCGTAAATGGCTGAGGTCGCGGCGGACACTCCGCTGGTCAACCTGTCGGAGATCGCGGAGATCGAGCTCTTCATCCTGAAACGGATGAAGGAGTTCACGCTCGGCGATCACGCGAGCCTGTTCAAGGGCTCGGGGTTCAACTTCGTCGGCATCCGCGACTGGCAGCCGGGCGACCGCGTGTCGTCGGTCGACTGGGCGCAGAGCTCCCTCAACAACTTCAGCCCGCTCGTCACGCGCGAGTTCGAGCAGGACAGCAACGCGACGATCGTCGCCGTCGCCGACGCGTCGATGTCGACGCGGTGTGGCGTGAACGGCGTGCCGATCGCCGCCGCCATCGCGCGCTCGGTCGCCGCCGTCGGCCTCTCGGCCGTGTTCTTCCAGGATCAGTTCGGGCTGATCACGTTCGACGACCGGTTCCGGCAGGTCGCGGCCGCGCGCCCGCGCATCGGCAAGCCGCACGTCATCTACTGCATCGATCTCTATCAGCAGTCGCGCGCCGCCGACACGGCCGCGTCCGCCCAGGACGTGACGGCGACGATCGAAGGGCACCTGCGGAAGACGTCGATGGTGCCGGTCATCTCGGACTTCCTGCTGCCGGACGTCGACCGCGTGATGAAGGAGCTGTCGCTCATCAACAGCGTCCACGACGTGTTCCTGATGATGGCCGACGTCCGCTTCGCCTACCGGCTGCCGTCCGCGTCGGCCGGCTGGATCGAGATCTTCGACGTCGAAACTGGCGGCACGCGCGTCGTCTCACGCCGCGAGCTCGCGCGCATGAGCGAGCGGATCGAGGAGTGGCAGCAGCACGTCGCCGCGCTCGCGCGCGACAACGACCTCGACCTCGTCCGCGTCGGCCTCGACCGCTGGGAAATGGAAACGACCCTGATTGAGTTCGCCCGCGAACGGCGGCTCCGGAAATTCCAATGAGCAAACGCATCCTGCCCGTCCTGCCCGTCCTTCGGTTCCTGCCCGTGCTGCCCCTCGTCTTCGCGCTCGGCGCGCAGGCCGCGGCACAGGCTCCAGCCGCGGCGAAAGCGCCTGCACCCGCGAAGTCGTCGGTGCCGAAAGCCTTCGAGCAGGTGCGGCAGCCCGGCGACGTCGAAACGGATCCGATCAGGTGCTACTGGAAGACGGATCGCACGGCGGTGATCGTCGGCGAGCGGTTCACGGTCGTGCTGACGTGCGGGATCATCGACACCGACAAGATCAAAGCCGTCCCCGACTACAACCAGCTCGAAGCGTCGACCATCGGCCTGCAGCCGTTCGAAGTCGTGAAGGGCGTCCGGCACGAGGACATCAAGGACGCGCCGTGGCGCTACATCCAGTACGAGTACACCGTGCGGACGATCGCCGAAGGCCTGTTCGACAAGGACATCAACCTGCCGGGTCCGAAGATCACGTACCACATCCAGTCGTCGGTCGGCGGCGGCTCGACCGGACGCGATCAGCAGTACCAGCTTCCGCCGATCGCGATGCACATCTCGTCGACGGTGCCGCAGAAGGTCACCGACATCCGCGACGTGCCGATGAACACGTTCGCTGAAATCGAGGGACGCCGCGTCCGCTCGACGGGTGAGTACGTCGCGGCGATGATCGCGTTCGGCTTCGCCGTCGTCCTCCTCTGCCTCGTCATCGTCCGCGTCGCCGGCCGGTATCGGGTGCGCACGCCGGCGGCGGAGCGCCGGCTCGGCCTCGGCGCCGTCCTGAGCGGGTGCCTGCGTGAAGCCGGCCGCGTGAAAGCCGAGGCCGAAGGCGGATGGACGCCGGAGCTCGCCGGCCGCGCGCTGAGCGTGCTGCGCATCGGCGGCGCCGTCGCGCTCGGCAGACCCGTGGCGCAGTCGATCGTCGAATCGCACGTCGCGCCGCGCGACGGCCAGCTCGCGCTGCGCAAGGGCCTGCTCGGCAGGCGCAAGGCCCTCGTCTCGAATGCGACGACGCCGGGAACGATCGCCCGCTCGATGGCGGCGACGAACGGACGGCCGATCAACGCGAAGACGGAAGCGATGCTGAAGGAGCTCGAGGCGTCGCTGACCGCGTTGAGCCTGGCGCGGTACAGCCGCGACGGCAAGCTCGATCGCGCCTCTCTCGATACGGCGCTCGACAACGGCGTCGACGCGCTGAAACAGCTGCGCGCGGCCGCCCGGTGGCCGATGCGCACCGTCCGGTCGATCACGAATCAGGCGATGGAAATCGGATGGTCCCGGTAAGAGAGCTGCTCTACGCCGTCCGCGACACGTTCGATCAGTGGATGTCGCTGCGTCCGGGCGACGTCCACTTCGATCAGACGTGGGTGGCGGTGCTCGTCCTCGTCGTGCTGATCGCCATCGCCGGGCTCATGCTGCTCGCCCGCGGCATGTTCACGCAGAAGGCCGGGCGCAGCCACGTCGCGCTGCCGGCGCTGCTGCCGGTCATGCGAACCTCCCGGTTCTCGCTGCTGCGCCACGGGGCGTTTCTCGTGTTTCTGCTCGGCGTCCCCTTCTTCGCGATCGCGCTCGCGGATCCGCACACGGCGTTCACGCGCGAAGAGACGTCGTACCCGGGCCGCCGCATCGCCCTGCTGGTCGACGGTTCGTCGAGCATGGTCATGAAGTTCGAGACCAAGTCGCTCAAGACGCCGGAGAACCGCGCGTTCTACACCGCCGTCGCCGCCGCCGAACACTTCATGAAGCTGCGGATGAACGGCCGCTATCACGATCTGATCGCGCTCATCCAGTTCGGCAACGAAGCGTACGTGGTCACGCCGTTCACGACGGACTACGAGAACATCATGCTCAGCATCCGGCTGATCAGCAGCCCGAAGGAATGGGGCAGCTTCAACGACTGGGGCACCACGATCATGCAGGGCCTCAATCAGGCGACGCAGCTGTTCCGCGCCTTCGATTTCGTCAACGCCGCCGGCAACGCCATGGTGATGTTCACCGACGGCAGAGACGACGAGAAGGATCTGAAGGGCAAGCCGATCCAGGCCGTCGTCGACGACATGAAGAAGTACAAGATTCCCGTCTACATGATCCGGACCGGGTACGACCTGAAGGAAGGCCAGATCCCGACGGACAAACTCTGGAAAGGCATCGTCGAGCAGACCGGCGGCCGGTTCTACGCCGCCGACAGCGAAGACGCCATCCTCAAGGCGGAAGCGGAGATCGACAAGCTCGCGACGGGACGCATCGACGTGCGTGAATACACGGCCCAGCGGCCGCGCTTCGACGGGTACGCCCTCATCGCCATCGCGCTGTGGCTCAGCGCGGGCATCATGAAACTCGGATTCAGGACATTCAGGACATTTCCATGAAGGGAATCACCGCTTACCTCGTTCTTGCCGTCGCGCTCGCGCTGCTCGGCGCCGGCCTCATGAAGGCGGCGAGCCTCGACCGCGACCTCGCCGCCGCGCAGGAACACGTCGTCGCGCAGAAGTACGACGACGTGGAGCCGACGTACGAGACGGCGGAGAAGTACTACGACTACGCCAGCCACATTCCCGGCATCGGCGCCGGTCCGGCCAACGACATCCGGACGCTGCACGCGACGCTGCACTACTGGCAGAAGGACTACGCCGCGGTGATTCCGCAGCAGAGCGATCCCGTCGGCTCGGTGCCTGCCGACAACCCCGACATGCAGCTCGTCGTCGCCAACGCGGTGTACCGCGTGAACCAGACGAAGATGAAGGACAAGGAGACGACGATCGCGGCGCTCGACCAGAGCATCCTCACCTACGTCACCGTGCTGAAGAACGCGCCGAGGAACGAAGACGCCGCGTACAACTTCGAGCTGCTCGTGCGGCTGCGCGACGAGATCGACAAAGGCAAGCGCAAGCCGGGGCCGTCGGAGATGGTGCTGAAGGGACCCGACGGCGCCGCCGGCGCGCCGCCGCAGATCGACAGCTCGATGAGCGACTTCAAGATCTACATCCCGCTCGAATCGCAGGAGCGCCAGGATCAGGGCGTCGCGGGCAAAGCCGCGGCAGGAAAACGCAAGGGGTAGATGGTCACAGGCATCGACCTGAGCACGCTGACGTTCGGGGACGCGCTCTATCTGTGGCTGCTCCTCGTTCCTGGGGTGCTGCTCGTCCTCTGGATCGTTCAGGTGGTGCGCCGGCGGAAAGACGCGACGGCCTATCAGGCGACGCGCGTCGTGCCGATGCGCGAGACGTTCACGTGGGCCGGCGACCTCGCGTTCTGGCTCTGCTTGATCCTGGCGTCGGCATTCACGATCGTCGCGCTGGCGCGTCCCCAGGCCCGCGTCACGATCATCCGCAAGGCCGGCGCGGACATCGTGATCCTGCAGGACGGCTCGGCGTCGATGTACGTGAAGGACGTCAAGCCCGATCGGTGGCGGCGGTCGATTCAGTTTCTGCGGACGTTCGCCGACGCGCTGAGCTGGAAGGGCGACCGCGTCGCGCTCGCGATCTTCGCGCACACCGCGGCGCCTCAGCTCCGGCTGACGAAGGATCCCAACTCGTTCTTCTTCTTCCTCGATCATCTCGGCGACCACTCGCCGTTCCGCCTCGAAGACACGCCGACGTGGGACACCAACATCGAGACCGGCATCGAGTGGGGCGTGAAGCTCGTCGAGAAGGACTCGGAGCTGTTCGGCAAGAGCAAGAACCCGAAAGGCTTCGTCGTCATCACCGACGGCCAGGACTGGACCGGTACGGTCGCGACGGCGCTGGCCGATGCCCGGCGCCGGAAGATCCCGGTGAACGTCGTCGGCGTCGGCACCGTCGGCGGCGGCATGATTCCCGAGCCGCCGCGCGCCGACGGCACGACGCCGCCGCCGACCATCCACGCGATTCTCGATCGCGACAATCTCCGGCAGATTGCCAGCGCCGGCGGCGGCGAGTACTTCGAGATCGGCCACGACGCGGACCGCGACGTCGCGTTCCAGATCATCGAAAGCGTCCGCCGTCGCGCGGTCGCCAGCGTGGAGTCCCAGGCCGAGGAAAGCCGCGAGGAGCTCTACTGGCAGTTTCTGTTTTTCGCGGGCGTGATCCTTTGCCTCGGCACCTTCGTATTGAAGGAGCGTGCGGAGCTCTGGTGGCAGGCGGCGGGCGCCGTTGTGGCGGTCCTGCTGATCACCAGCGCCATCAGGTGAGGACGAGATGCTTGCACTGCTTCTTCTGCTCGGCCAGTGGCTCGATCACCCTGCGAAGAACATCCCGCGCACGAAGGACGGCAGGCCCGTGCTGACGGCGAAAGCGCCGAAGACGCGCGAGGGCCGGCCCGATCTCTCCGGCATCTGGCTGCCCGACAACACGGCGGGCGTCAAGGGCACGAACGGCGAGCCGCTGCCGGGCTACTTCATCAGCGTCACGTTCGGTCAGAAGGATGAAGATGTCCCGTTGACCGAAGCAGGCGCGGCGGCTTTCCGCCGGAATCTCGCGGACAACGAGAAGGGCGATCCGACGTCGTACTGCAAGCCGATCGGCGTGCCCAGCGTCGATACGCTGCCGATCCCCTTCAAGATCGTGCAGACGCCGGGACTGATCGTCGTCCTGTACGAAGGCGATACGTCGTACCGGCAGATCTTCACCGACGGCCGCACGCACGCCGAGACGACGATTCCTTCCTGGATGGGATATTCAGTCGGCCGCTGGGAAGGCGACACGCTCGTTGTCGAAACCACCGGCTTCAACGACAAGAGCTGGCTCGATCGGATCGGCCACACGCACAGCGACGAGATGAAAGTGACCGAGAAGTTTCATCGCCGCGATCTCGGGCACATGGACGTCGCGATCACCATCGCCGATCCGAAGACGTTCACGCGGCCGATCGGCTACACGCAGTCGGTCACGCTCACGCCCGACAGCGATCTGCTCGAGTATTTCTGCACTGATAACGAAGTCGACTCGGCCCACTTCAAATAAACGCGACCTTCGGCTCGATGCGGTGCTCGGCGACGAGCAGCGGCGCCGCGCTGTCGTTGACGAAGCCGTAGTGCGCGCCCGGCGCGACGAGAAACATGTCCCCGGCGCGCGCGTCGAGCGACGGCGGCGACGGCCTCGACATCTCCGCCGCCGTTCCGAGCAGGAGCTGCCCCGATCCGGCGGCGACGTGCAGCGCGATCGCGCGATCGGGCTGGCTCATCATCGCGCTCCGGCCCTTCGGATCAAACCTCAACAGCGTCGCGTCGAAACGCTCGTCGTTCCCCAGTGTCGTCTGATGGCCGCCGGCAATCGGGTGCGCCGGAATCTGCTCGCGCGTCCAGCCGTCGGCGGTCAGCCGCACGCGATATGACGCCTCGGGCCACGCCTGCCGGCGGATGCGATCTTCGGAAAACGCGCGCGTGAACTCCGGCGGAATCGCCTTCCCCTCGTTCTGGTCGTGCAGCCGGTCGACCATGTCGGTCGACACCGTCGCAAACTCCGCCAGCACGCATCCGACCACCGAATGGACGACGCTCAGCTTGTCGATGACGATGACGTCGCCGGGTTGGGGGACGAAGCGGAACTGCTCGTAGCGCGCGTCTGGCGCGCCGTTCATCCAGGCGAGGAACGACTCGCGATTGTAAATCGCCTGCCAGTCGGCGAAGTCGCAGAGAAACACGAAGCCGCCGGGCAGGACGTCCAGAATGTAGAAGATCTCGGTCTTGTGGGTGACGTGCTGCTGGAAGCTGAAGCCTTCGCCCGGCCGCTGCAGAAACACGGAATAGCCCAGCGGGCTCGCGGCTTTCACGGCGTACGACTTGTATTTCAGGAGAAAACCGATTTCCCGCTGCAGCGCCGCGATCGCGCGGATTCGTCCGCCGTCCATCGGCACGGCGAGCTCGCGTGCCAGCAGCGTTTTCAGTTCGCGTTCGGAAGCTTCGAGGACGGCGATCGGCGCGTCGGCGCGGAGCGCGGCGACGAGCGGCGCCCATTGCGCGGGCGTGTCGACACTCACGATCGTGATTCTCCGCTATACCGATCGGTACATCAACCCGCCATAAAGAAATCACGCGCTCGCAAGCACAGCCGCGGTGTAGCATCGGCAGCGGTGACATTTCAGACCCGGGTGACGCTCGCCGTCGTGTCGCTGCTGCTGTACGCGGCCGCCGGCCTGGCGCAGACGACGAGCGGCGTCGTCGTAGATCAAACCGGTCTGCCGCTTCCCGGCGTGCAGATCGAAGTCGTGCGCGGGGCCGAAACGATCACCTCAACCGTATCCGGATCGGACGGCACGTTCTCGATCGCGACGACGAACCCGGACGACGTCATCAGCCTCGTGCTCGACGGCTTCGAGCCGGCGAAAGTCCCCGTCAGCCGCGCCGCGCGCATCGTGCTCGAGGTCGCCCACGCGACCGAGTCGACCACCGTCGTCGCGTCGGTGCTGACCTCGTCCGGCGCCGCGATGGAAACCCTCGGCAGCCGCATGACGGCGCAGCTCGCGAACCGCCTGCCGGAACAGCGCCCGCGCATTCTGCAGTCGCTGCCGCTGCTGCCGGCGGTCGTGCGCGGACCCGACGGCCTGCTGCGCATCGGCGGCACACGTCCGCACGAGTCGTCGCTGTGGGTGGACGGCTTCGACGTCACCGATCCCGTCACGCTGACGTCGGCGATCGATCTCCCCAACGAGAGCGTCAAGGGCATGGCCGTGCTGCGCGAGCCCACGGCGGCGACGTTCAGCGGCACGCTCGGCTCGCTCGCGTCGATCGAAACGGCGCCCGGCGGCGACAAATTCACCGCAGGCGTGCAGGGATTCATTCCCCGCCCGCGCCTGAGCAGCAATTACGGCCTCGGGCGCATCGAGGCGTTCTTCCCGCGCGCGTACGCCGGCGGCAAGGTCGGCCGGATGCACTTCTTCGGCTCGACGGAATTCAACTTCGAGCGTGTGCCCGTGCCCGGCGTCACCGATCGCAGCGGCAGTCCCTCGTCGGGACTGACCGGCACCTCGTCGTTTTTCCGGGTCGACCTGCCGATTTCGCCGACGAACACGCTGACGTTCGAAGGCATCGTCGCCCCGTCTCGAGCGATCGGCGTCGGCCTCAGCCCGCTGACCGAAGCCGCCGCGGCGCCCGACATCCTCAATCGCGATCTGTTCGGCGGCGTGGTCGATCACATCGTCATCGGCGGGTCGATGCTGCTGACGCTGCGCGCGGGACTCGGCGAACACCGGACCGAGGTCCAGACGAGCGGCAACGACCGTGCGGTCCTCGCGCCGGACGGCTGGCACCAGAACTTCTTCGCCGAGGTGCAGGACCGCGGCATTCGCGAGGCGGTGTCGGCGACGCTCGATCGCACGGGCATCAAGGCCGCCGGCGATCACACGGTGTCGGCGTCGATCGACCTCCGGAACCGGTCGCTGACCGGCATGATCGAAACGCATCCGATCGACATCCAGGATGCCCTCGGCAACATCGTGCGGACCATCCGCACGTCGCAGGTACCGCATATGAGCGCCAGCGACACGACCGGGGGCTTCGGCCTCCGTGACCTGTGGACGCCCGTCCCCCATGTGCAGTTCGACCTCAACGTCCGCGCGGATTTCCCGACGTTCGGCGCATCCGCCGTGTCGCCTCGATTCGCGGCGAGCTACACGTTCGACAACAAAGCGCAGACGTCGATCAAAGGCACCGTCGGACGATTCGTCGGCCGGCTGCCGCTCGGTGCGATTGCGTTCGACCAGCTCGGCTCGCGCCTGGACGTCACGCGACTGCCCGGGCCCGGCAACATCCGCGCATTCCGTCCGGTACTCGGAGTCCTGAACCTTCCGAAATCCGACATGCAGTCGATCGAGCTGGAGCACAGGATCCTTCCGACGCTCGAGCTGCAGGCGGCGTTCCGCCATCGTTCGGGATTCGACCTCCCGACCGTCAACGTCACACCCGGTGTGCAGACGGCGGTCGCGAGCAACGGCACGAGCGAGTACAAGGAGCTGGCGATCTCGGTCCGCCAGACATGGAGCTCAAACCGCGAGCTGTTCGTCAGCTACGTTCGCTCGAGCTCGACCGGGCAGGTCAACGATTACGGCACGCTCATCACGAACCTCGACACGCCGCTCTTCGAGCCCGCGGGTCTCGCTGCAGCGCCGACCGACATGCCGCACCGGCTGCGCAGCTGGGCGACCTTCGACTTCCCCCACGAGATCGTGGTGTCCCCCGCCGTCGAATGGCGCACCGGCTTTCCCTACTCGATCGTCGACGTGTACCGGCACTACGTGGGGGCGCCCAACGGCGAGCGCTTTCCGGCGTACTTCTCGCTCGACGTGACGACGTTCAAGACGTTCGACATCCTCAACAGGAAGTGGGATCTCGGCCTGCAGTTCTTCAACATCACCGGCCACTTCAACCCGCGCGACGTCATCGCCGTCGCCGGCACGCCGCTGTACGGCGAGCTCACGAACAGCTTCGGCGTCACCCTCGGCGGCTACATGCGGGTGCGGTGGTAGGCATCAGCCACCGAAGTCTTTTCGATTTGTCCGGGTCGACTAGGCGGGATCGCGGCGGAGCGTGCGCTGGTTCTGCTGCTCGGCGGAGATCCTGAACAGCACCAGCGTGGCGTGCATCAGCAGCAGCTCGGCGAACTTGACGAGCGCCTGCGGAGCCGTGGACGCGAACTCCAGCCGGTCGGAGTCGTCGGCGTAGATCACCGCGGCCACGGTTCCCTGAATCAGAATCGGCAGCGCGACCGCGCACCCGGGCTCGCCGCCAAACGGCATGCCCGTCGCGCCGCGGGCGACGCCGGCAAGCGATCCTTCGATGCGGCAGGACGACACGCAGCGTCCGAGCAGCGACTCGGTGTTGAGCGGGATGGCCACCTTCGAGATGTCCTGCTCGAATTCAAATCCCGCCTGCTGAACGCCTTCGAGTCTGCCCTGCCGCACCGCAAACAGCGCGACGCGCGAGAACTCCCGCACGAGGCCGTCGAACAGCGCCGTCAGCGCCTCGGCCAGCGTCGTCGATCGCTCGAGCGCGTTGAAGACCGTCAGGAGCTCGTCGAGCGGAAGCGTGATGCACGACAGCGCCTGCTCGCGAATCGTCGTCGCGTGCTCCTGCCGCAGCTCGTCGAGCGTGCGTTCGAACTGCGCCTGGATCTGCGACAGCTGCACTTCGGCGGTCTCGACGCGTTCGCGCGCTTCCTGCAGCTCGGCCCGCAGCGCCTCGTTCCACGCGCGCGTTTCCGACAGCTCCGTGCGAAGCGTCTCGGTCTGCGCGCCGACGACGCCGACAAAGCGCGCCGCGAGCTCGGCGCTCTCGGTCGCCGCCCACGCCTGCAACGCGTTCAGATCTTTCTTCGGCTCCATCAGATCAACCCTGAGAGCTCGGATGAAATCGGACGCTCGCACTCCGAGCACACGATGACGTAGCCCTTGCGCGGAAGCGTCGACGTGAACGACACCTCCCGGCGCAGCAGCCTGAAGACCTTGAACGTGCGGATTTCCTGCTCGCAGTGCGGGCACTGCACAGGGAATTCGAGACTGTAAATCGCGCCGTCCATCTGGCGCCGCGGAGGGGTAGGTGTGGTGTCCACTGATCGCCTACATGCGCAAGTGGCATTCCAGCTGGACTGCACGACATGGCGTAGTTCGAGAGTGCACGAACGTCCAGTCGCGACACGACCGGGTGTCAGAAATTAGCCAGTGATTACAGAACTGAGGCTTTGCTCGCGGTCGCGTGATCGATGGAAAGCGCCGCGCGGGACGCCAGGCCGGCGAGCACGTAGGCGATGCAGCCAATCAGCATCGCCGCCTGGAATCCGAGCTTCAGCGCGACGAACACGGTCGTCACCGATCCGATGACCGACATGACGCCGTTGAGGCCCCAGTAGAACGGCGGCGCCGGCAGCGACCCGCGTCCCGTGCTCTGCAGCCCCCGCGGGAAGGGGATGCCCATCACGAACCCGAGCGGCGCGACGAGCGCCATCGCAATGCCGATGCGCGCAGCGAGCGGCAGCGGCAGGAGCATCGGGACGAGGCGCGGGAGCGCGATCGCCTCGACGGTGCCGAGGACGGCGACGACCAGACAGGCGCCGCGCGGCGAGACGAACGTGCTGAGCGCGCTGCCGAGGCCGCCGGCGGCAAGCAATGTGAACAGCAGAATGGCGAGCGTGAAGATCGGATGTCCGAGGAGCAGCGTGAGGTTCTGCAGCAGCGCGAGCTCGACGCTGATGAACCCGAAGCCGAGGCAGGCGAAGTACGCCACGGACGCGGCGTACGGCGCCGCGGGCTTGTTCTTCGGCTTGCCGAACGCCGAGAACAGGATCAGCAGCACGACGCTCGGCGCGAGCAGCCACTCGAAGAGCCGGCGGGCAATCGGCTTCTGCATGCCCCACGGCCGGTCGACGGCGAAGTAGAACGGGCTGTCGTCGTACACGGCTCCGATGAACGTCGGCGACTCCGCCTCCCACTGCGCCATCGTCTTCCGGCCGTTCAGCAGATCGGTGTACGGCTCGGGCACGGGATAGCCGGGAACGATCAGCGGCCGTCCAAGCGGCCAGTTTTCGAGCTGCGCCGACTCGGCAGCCGTGAACGGCCGCTTGCGCAGCATGAAGAGCATCTGCGGCGGCGCGTCCTTCGCGGCGGCGCGCTTTTCGAGCAGCGCGGCCACTCGCTGCGACGCCTCCGCAGGCCCGAGCAGCGCGACGGAGTTCGCGACGAGGCGCGGGATGTCCGAGTCCCACCGCAGAATCACGAGCACGCCGTTGTCTTTGAGGTGATCGAAGTACGCGCGGAACGCCTGCGTCGTGTAGAGGTAGTTCTCCGACAGCGACAGGCCGCCCGACGCCACCGATGCCCACGAGTCGACGAAGCCCAGGAAGATCGTGTCGAACTTCCGGTCGGTGCGGCTGATGAAGTTGCGGCCTTCGCTCTGCACCACCTCGACGTCCGGCCGATCGTAGATGCTGCCCGCCTTCTCGCCGTAATGGCGGACGAATTGAATCATCAGCGGATTCATCTCGACCGCGGTCACTTTCCTGCTGCCCGCGGCAAGCGCGGCGACGACGTCGGGGCCGCCGCCGG
The DNA here is from genome assembly GCA_035571855.1 of Vicinamibacterales bacterium. Lineage (GTDB taxonomy): Bacteria > Acidobacteriota > Vicinamibacteria > Vicinamibacterales > CAVVIG01 > DATNBT01. The sequence goes on along the minus strand of DATNBT010000245.1, from coordinate 10,975 downwards.
GCCCGATGATCAGCGTGTCGCCGCCGGGGTTGAAATGAAACGGCAGCGCGCGGTACGAGTCGCGCATCTCGTGGACGCTGTCGATGCGGCCGTCCCACGGCATGATGCTCGTCCACGCGTCGGAGTCGATGTACAGCCGCGCCAGGAATCCCGGCGCGACGCCCTCCACGGCATCGATGCGCGAGTACGCGTTCCAGCCGCTCTGCACGACTTTCGAGCCGGGGTTCTCGTCCATCTGGCGGCGCATCGCCTTGATCGTGCCGGGGATGACGTGAAAGAGCCCGGTGCTGCCGTTGGTGACGGCAAGGAGGAGCACGATCGCCGCTTCGACGATCGCGACGAGGCGGAACTTGCGCGAGAGCAGGCCCGAGGCGACGATCGGCGCCACGGCCGCGAGCAGCAGCGACACCTCGCCGCCGACCAGCTGCAGCAGCAGCGTCACCGAGACCGCGCCGAGAGATGCGCCAAGAAGATCCGCGAAGTACAGCGAGCCCGCGCCCTGTTTGTGCAGATCGAAGATGATGGACAGCGCGATGCCGCCGAGCAGAAACGGCACGAGCGGCGTCACGAAGTACAGCGGCAGGCGCTGGAGCTCGAAGGGATAGCGCACGAGCACCATCAGGCAGGCCGGAATGGCGAGGCCGTACAACATTGAGAACAGGGCGGCCTTCTCGATCGACGGCGGCCAGGCGCGCTTCAGCAGGTGCACGGCCAGGCCGCCGAGGCCCCAGCCGAGGAGCGCCATCGAAATCGCGACGAAGGCGAAGTGATACCAGATCGTCGCCGAATAGATGCGCGTCAGCCCGATTTCGAACACGAGTCCAGAGAGCGTGATGAGGAAGACACCGACCCGGATTTTCATGAGGAGGGTTAAGTTATAGCATGTTCGACCGCGTCATCGGCCTCGCGCGATCGATCGCGATCTACCACGCGATTCCCTTCCGCCAGCGCCGTCTCCGGCGGTTCTACCGTGGGCTTGTCCGTCCCGGCGATCTCGTCGTCGACGTCGGCGCGCACGCCGGCAATCACGTGCGGGCGCTGGCGGCAATCGGCTGCCGTGTCGTCGCCGTCGAGCCGCAGCCGGACTTCGCCCGCATCCTGAGGCTGCTGTTCGGGCGGTCGGCGAACGTGACGATTCTCGAGCAGGGCGTCAGCGACCGTGCCGGGCGCCTTCCGCTCTCGATCAGCGAGCGGAACCCGACCGTGACAAGCCTCTCCGCGGAGTGGCGCGACGCGCGCGCCGCCGACGCGGACTTCGCGGACGTGCGGTGGAATCGCGCGATCGACGTCGACGTCACGACGCTCGACGCGCTGGCGGCGACGTACGGCCCCCCCGCATTCATCAAGCTCGACGTCGAAGGCAGCGAAGCCGCGGCGCTCGCCGGCCTGAGCACGCCGGTGCCGGCGCTCGCCTTCGAGTACCTGCCGCGCGCGCTCGAACGCGTCGAGGCCTGCGTCGAGCGGCTGCGTGCGCTCGATCGCTACGTCTACAACTGGTCGCCGGGCGAGTCGTACACGCTGGCCAGCCCGTCGTGGCTCGAAGGCGCGCAGTTGCTGGAGGCGTTGCGCCGCGGCGACGCGCAGCGGCGCTCCGGCGATGTCTACGCGCGAAGGATGCCGGCGACGTCGAGATGACCGACGACGATGCGGGAGCGGCCGTCGGTGACGTGAGCCAGACGCCGCGAGCGCCAGCCGTGGATCGCCGACGCCTTCTGCGGCGCAACGTCCGCCGCCGCGGACGCCCAGCCGTTGATCAGCTCCACCTGCAGCTGGCCCATGTCCGACGTGAGCTTCCAGTCGCTCTGCGCCTGCCGCGTGGTGTAGCCGGCCGCGGTCAGCAGCGCGACGGCCCGCGCGCCCGCGTCGGGCCCGAGCGCGGGACCAAATCCCTTGTCGCTCTTCTGATGCCGATTCACCAGCGTACGCACCTCGTCGTCTTCAGGATCTTCCGGTGAGCAGGAAATGCGGCCGTCGTAGCTGAGCGCGAACAGGACGGCGGCGCCGGCAGCCTCACAGCGCGCGACGAGCTTCTGCAGCCACGACTCGGACACGAGATCCAGGAGCGCCGACGCCGTGACGATCGCACATCCCTCGAAGAGCTCGCCGTCGTCGAGCGCGCGATTGAGATCGGTTCGAACCGACGTGACGTTCACAGGTGCGCGTGACAGCAGCGACTGATCGTCGTCGACGATCGTCCAGAACTGCGGCGACGGCAGACGGGACGAGAGATACCTGACGTTCGCCCCGGTGCCTCCCCCCAGATCGAGCATGCGGCCCGTGCGCGCGACGAACTTCGCGAGGCCGTCCGATCTGGCGGCGGTGTCCGCCGGCTCACGAAGCGCGAGCCATTCGGCGCTGAACCCGCTCATACTCTCGCCAGCACCGCCGCAAACTTCGCGGCCGCCTCGTCCCACGTCGCGAGCGTCGAGCCGGCCCGCCAGGCGCCTTCGCGCAGTCGATCGCGTTCGGCTTCGTCGCCGATGATGCGTCGCAACGCGCGGGCGAGGCCGTCGACGTCTCCGGCCGGCACCAGAACGCCGGCGTCTGCTCCAACGAGCGCCGTAATGCCGCCCGTGGGTGTGCTGATCACGGGCAGTCCACGCGCGAGCGCCTCGGCGACGGCCATGCCGTAGCCCTCGTACTCCGTCGGCATGACGAAGACATCGGCACAATCGTAATAAGGGTCGACGCCCTTCGCCTGACGCAGCTCGCCGGCGAACGTTACTCGATCGCCGATCTTCTGCCGTCCAACTTCGTCTTTCACCGATCGGGCTGTCAGGTGATCGCGCTCGCCGCCGACGCACGTGAGATGCCACTCGAGGTCCGCGAGCTGCCCGAGCGCGCGCATAAGCGTCATGTGACCTTTTCGCGGCGTGATGGATGCCACGCACAACAACTCGACCCGCCGATCCGGCGATCCAGTCGAACGAATCGCGGGATCGGTGCCGGGCTCGATCACCGTCACCTTCGCCGCATCGACGCCGAACTCGCGCGTCAGCAGCTCTGAAGTCGCGGCGCTCGTCACGATGACATGCCGGACGGACTCGAGCGCTCGCCGTTCGCTCTCGGCGAGCGCGGCGGCCTGGTCCATGCGGAGCCCGGTTTCCTTCGCAAGCGGATGATGGACGAGCGCGACGATCCGAAGACGGCCGGCTTCGTGTTCGATGTTGCGCGGCATCGCGCCGCCGGCCAGACCGTCTACGACCACCAGCATTCCGTCCGGGATCGATGCCAGCTCGCGTGCTGCTTCACGAAGCGCAGCCGGATCTGGAAACGGAAACGTCGTGCTGACGCGCCTGACCTCGACGCCGGCGCCGGACGCGCGAAGACCTTCGATGATGCGGCGGTCGTAGACGTACCCGCCGGTCGGCGTATTCAGATCACCGGGAATGACGAAGGTGATCAAGGAAGCTACAAACGCCCCTCGTACGACGCCGATGCGACGTGGGACTCGTTCAACGTGATCTTCATGCTCTCGACCCCGTGTCCGCTCCGGCCCAGCGCATCGCGTCTGATCGCGTCGGCCAGGCGGTCGAAGATCGTCCGCGCCAGCACTTCCGTCGTCGTGTTCTTCCCTTTGAGCGAGGGATCCTCGTCGAGGTTCCTGTAATTCAGGTCGCTGAGGATCTTGTGGACGGTGTCGGTCGCGAGACCGATGTCCACGACGATGCCGTTGTCGTCGAGCGCGGTGCTGCGGAACTCGACGTCGACGACGTAGGTGGCGCCGTGCAGCTTCTGCGCGGGCCCGAAGACCTCGCCGCGGAAGCTGTGGGCAATCATGAAATGATCGCGAACGCGAACCGTATACATATCAGTACCTGATGCGGTGGCAGATCGTGTCGGCCGGGCCGGCAGCGAGGCGCTCCATCGTCTTCGGCAGGTCTTCGAACGGGCTCTCGCCGGTGATGAGCGCGTCGAGCTCGTCGTGCGCGAGCAGCGACAGCGCGAACGCCATGCGCCGCCGCGTGTCCCATCGCGGCCGCTGCGACCGCGCCACGTGGCCGACCTGCGAGGACTTGATCGTGAGACGCCGCGCGTGAAAGCTGCCGCCGAGCGCGATCGGCACGTTGCGGTCGCCGTACCAGCTCAGCTCGACGATCGTCGCCTCGAACCCGGCAACGAGCAGCCCGAGCGCCAGGCCGTCCGCGGAGCCGCTCGCGTGCAGGACGACGTCGGCTTCGTCGCCGGCGACCATCGGTCCCGAGAACGCGAAGCCGAGCGCGTCTGCGACCTCGGCACGCCGCGGATTGATGTCGACGAGCTGGACGTCGCAGCCGGGAATTTTCGCGGCCAGCCACGCCGCCAGACAGCCGACGGTCCCGCCGCCGATGACGACGACGCGATCGCCGGGTTTGATCGCCGCATCCCAGACGCCGTTGAGCGCCGTCTCCATGTTGGCCGCGAGCACGGCCCGCGCCGGCGGCAGACCGTCGGGCAGCACGTGAACGGCGGCGGCGGGCACGACGTACTTCGTCTGGTGCGGATAGAGGACGAAGGCGTGCCGGCCCTGCAGGCCGCGGGGGCCGCGCTCGATTTCGCCGACGCTCGCGTATCCGTACTTCACCGGCGCCGGAAACTCCCCGGCCTGGAAGGGCGCGCGCATGCGCGCGTGTTCGGTCGGCGGCACGCGGCCCTGAAAGACGAGCGACTCGGTTCCGCGGCTCACGCCGCTGTAGAGCGCGCGCACGACGACGTCGTCAGCGGACGCTTCCGGAAGCGGTTCCGGACGGATCTCGCCGCGGCCGGCTTCGGCGATCCAGAACGCGCGGGCGCTCTCACTCACGGGTAACATTCTGTCATGCCGCCGACGTTCGGCATCGCCAACTCCGTCACCACGGTGCGCGCGGTGCTGACCCTGCTCGTGGCCCTGGCGATCGCGAAGTCGCCGGCGCCCTCCGCCGCCTGGTTCGCCGTCGGCGCCGCCGTCGCGGCGACGGCGCTGGACGGCGTCGACGGGTGGGCCGCCCGGCGGTTCGGCCAGGCGAGCGCGTTCGGCGCGCGGTTCGACATGGAGGTCGACGCCGCGCTGATCATGACGCTGTCGGTGCTGGCGTGGAAGTGGGACAAGGCCGGGGCGTGGGTGCTGCTGTCCGGCCTGCTGCGGTATCTCTTCGTCGCGGCCGGCTGGATCCGGCCGTGGATGTCGCGGCCGCTCGAACCGAGGCGCCGCCGCCAGACCGTGTGTGTGATTCAGATTGTCGCGCTGATCGTGGTCGTGTCGCCGATCGCGGCGCCGCCGCTGAGCACGGCGCTCGCCGCCGCGGCGCTGGCGATACTCGGCTGGTCGTTTGCGATCGATACGTCGTGGTTGCTACACCGACGACAGCAGGTGGCCTAGCTTTTCTTTCTTCGTCCGCAGGTACCGGCGCGTGAACTCCGACGCGGGGATCTCGATCGGAATCAGCTCGCTGACCGACATGCCGTGCGTCTCGACGCCGGCGCGCTTCTTCGGGTTGTTCGTGAGCAGCCGGATCGAGCGGACGCCGAGGTCCGAGAGGATCCTCACGCCGAGGCCGTACTCGCGCTGGTCGGCAAGGAATCCGAGCCGCTCGTTCGCTTCGACCGTGTCGTAGCCTTCGTCCTGCAGCGCGTACGCGCGGATCTTGTTGGCGAGGCCGATGCCCCGCCCTTCCTGATTGAGATACAGGATGAGGCCGCGGCCTTCGGCGGCGATGCGCGCCATGGCCGTGTGAAGCTGCGGGCCGCAGTCGCAGCGCGCGGAATGAAACACGTCGCCGGTGAGGCACGACGAGTGGACGCGGGCAAGGACGCCGTGGCCGTCGCCGAGTTCTCCCAGGACGAGCGCGACATGCTCCTTGCCGTTCTCGAGATCTTCGTACGCGGCGATCGCGAAGTCGCCGAACTCGGTCGGCAGCTTCGCCGTGGCGACCCGCCGCACGAGAGGAAGGCCGAAGGCAGAGCGGAGCCTGCTCCGGATTGTCTTGAAGATGTTCAAAGGCTTACGCTACTAGCCTACTCGATATGAGCTCCCGCTGGCGGCATGGGTGTGCGCTCGTCGCAGCTCTGCTGCTGCTCGACGTGTCACTGACCTTTCATAATGTCTGGCCGACGCCGGCGATCAGCTGGCGCGGGGAGATCTCGGCCGAATTCGGTGTTTACATACTCATCAGTATCTGGATGAGCCGGAGCCGGGTCTTTTCCGCGGCCGCGCTCCGGTGGATCACCGCGGTCTGGATCTTCTTCGTGCTCGGCCGCTACGCCGACGTGACGGCGACCGCGCTCTTCGGCCGCGACATCAACCTCTACTGGGATCTCCGCTTCATTCCGGACGTCGTGTCGCTCCTCGCGAAGGCCGCGCACATCTGGCGCACGATCGGCGTCGCCGCCGCGGTCATCGTCGTCCTCGCAATCCTCTACTGCGTGTTCCGCTGGGCGCTCGGGCGCGTCGCCGCCGCGGCGCACGATCGTCGCGAACGTGTGGTACTCGCCGTCGCCGCCGCACTCGTCCTCGTGCCGGGCATTCCGATCGCGCGGCCGGTGACGCTGACGTACGCGCGGCAGATCGGCGTCGCCGCGCGTGCGATGTCGGGACGGACGATCGTGCCGGCGAGTCCGGCCATGACGTCGAATCTCGCGCGGGTGAAGGGCGCCGACGTCTACCTGATGTTTCTCGAGTCGTACGGCGCCGTGACGTTCGATCGCCCGGAGTTCGTTCGCAGCCTGGCCGCGCCCCGCGCGGCGTTCGACAAGGCGATTCACGACACGGGACGCGACGTCGTCTCGACGTTCGTGGAGTCGCCGACGTTCGGCGGCAACTCGTGGCTCGCGCACATCAGCCTCATGTCGGGCGTCGAGGTCCGCGATCCCGACGTCAACGCGATGCTCATGGCGCAGAAGCGCGAGACCGTCGTCACCAACTTCAAACGTCAGGGCTATCGCACGGTCGCATTGATGCCCGGGCTGTGGCAGGCGTGGCCCGAGGGAGGTTTCTACGGCTTCGACGAGATCTATGGCGGCGTTCGACTGGATTATCAGGGGCCTGAGTTCGGCTGGTTCGACAGCACGGATCAGTGGGCGCTCGCCAAGTTCGACGCGGTTCAGGCAGACGCCGCTGCGCGGCCGCGGCTGTTCATGTTCTTCCCGACGATCAGCACGCACACGCCGTTCCGGCCCACGCCGCCGTACCAGCCGGATTGGTCCCGCCTGCTCACCGATCAGCCGTACGATCAGGCATCGCTCGATCGCTCGTTCGACGCGACGCCGGACTGGCTGAATCTCGGCCCGAGCTACGTCGACGCGATGACCTACAGCTACACGACGCTGGCGGGCTATCTGCGGAAGAACGCGGATCGGGATGTCGTGCTGATTCTGCTCGGCGATCACCAGCCGCCGGCGCTCGTGAGCGGCGAAGGCGCGCCGTGGGACGTGCCGGTGCACGTGATCACCGGCCGCCGCGACGTGCTCGATGCGCTGGCCGCGAAGGGATTCCGCCGCGGCCTCACGCCGTCGCGGCCGGATCTGTCGAAGATGAACGCGCTGCTGCCGGTCCTGCTCGACGCGTTCGCCCGATGACTATTTCGTCTTCTCGCAGATCCCGTAATGCTGCGAGACGGAGGGATCGGAAACGTAGCCGGGCAGACTGAGCGGCAGGTAGTCGTGCCGCGTGTGGACGGCCCGGAACGTCGTCGCGCCTTCCGCACCCGAGAACACCGTCGTGATGTTCAGCGTGCCGGTGACGCTGCGCTCCATGAAGTGCAGGCTGCTGAGCGTCAGCAGCGCCGTCACCTCCGACGGACCCGCCGTGCCCGTGATGCGGCCGCTGCCGCTGTCGGTGTCGATCTCGTCGATGTCGAGCGTCAGCGTCTCGGGCTGCCGCACCTGCGCCGCCGGCTCCTGCGTCGTCTTCGCCCACGTGCCGGACGCGTAGATCGTGAAGCGGCATTTCAACGCTTTCACCTGCGCGAGCGGGTTCTTGTCCGTCGACTGAGCGCTCGCGGCGACGCCGCACGCGAGCATCGTGAACACCAGGAGGGCGCGTGTGAGCATGGCGTGTATTTTATCCTTCGACCGCGCTTCGGGGCTCATGGCGCGTCGGTTGGCGGCGCGAGCAGTATCAGTTTGTTCTTCAGCCCCGACGAGATCAGCACTTCGTTGTGCGCGCCGACGATGACGCCCTGGACGCCGGGCGTGCGTTCGATGAGCGCCATCCCCTCGTCGGGACCGAGGATGAACACGCCCTTCGCGAGGGCGTCGGCGATGACGGCGCGCTCGGTCACCAGCGTCACGCTCCGGCACAGACGCGCCGGCTGTCCCGTGCGGAGATCGAGGATGTGATGGTAGCGGACGCCGTCCTTCATGAAGAAGCGCTCGTAGTCGCCTGACGTGCTGAACGTGCCGTCGGCCAGATCGAGCGCCGCGAAGATCCGGTCCGCCGGCCCGCGGGGATCGCGGATGCCGACGCGCCACGGCCGATCGTTCTTCCTGCCGGACACGAACATGTCGCCGCCGGCCTGAATCATGAAATCGCGCAGCCCCGCGCGGCGCATGATGTCGACCGCGCGATCGACGGCGTAGCCCTTGCCGATGCCGCCGAGATTCACGCGCATGCCTTTGCGTTTCAGAAACGCCGTGCCGGCGCCGTCGTCCACGACGAGATCGCGATAGTCGATGAACGGCAGCCGCGTCGCGATGTCCTTCGGATCGGGGACCGAGTTGTCTTTGTCCTGGTAGTCGAACTTCCACAGCCCCGACAGCGCGGCAAAGGTCACGTCGAACCGGCCGCCGGTCTGCTCGCTGATCTGATTGGCGATCTGCAGGACTTCGCGCGTCTCCCTCGACACGGCCACCGGATGCCCGCCCGCCGCGGCGTTCAGCCGGACGATGTCGCTGCCGTCTTTCCAGACGCTCATCATCGCGTCGAGCCGATCGAACTCGCGGAACACGGCGCCGATGGCCACGTCGGCGCGCGGCTGGTCCGGCGTGGACGCGACGACACGCAACTCGGTGCCCATCGTCTGATGGGTGCGTTCGATGACCGGAAGATCGACCGGCGGCTTCGCGTGGCACGCTGCGGCCAGCAGCGTCAGGAGGAAGAACAACCTGCGCATTCCTCCTAGAGTCTAATCCGTGGACTTGCGCTGATGACTTGCGACTGACGACTGATGACTGATGACTGGAGACTGGAGACTGGAGACTGGAGACTCAGTTGGCCGTCATGTCGACGTTCACCGTCACCGGCTGCGTCGTCGCGCGGACCCGCAGCCAGCGCTCGTGCGCGGCGCTCCGCAACCGCACGTCGTGGACGCCGATGGCGATGGGCTGATCGACGAGCGGGGCCTGGCCGTACGACGTGCCGTCGATCCAGACGTCGGCCAGCTCGTTGGTCGTCAGGCTCATCGTCGACGTGTGCGGCGCGAACGACATCCGCGTCGTATCGCCCGGTGTGACGACGACCTTGCGGACTTCGTGGACGCCGAGCGCCGCGTTGTCGAGATGAATCTCGTGCGGACCGGGAGCGAGAATCGCCCAGCCGCGTTCGTCGCGCTTGAGCGGCTGGCCTTTTTCGCTGAGCGTCACATCGATCGGCGTCGTCAGCGCCACCCAGCCGGGGAAGATCCCTTCGTTCACCTCGGTGATTTCGCCGGCCGTGACTCTGAACGCACGATCGACCGAGCCGTCAGGGCTGCGCAGCAGCATGCGATGCGCGCCGGCGGGCAGATCGAGCGTGACGGGCGCGGCGCCGCGTGCGGTGCCGTCGACGGTCACCGTCGCCGCCGTCGATGAGTTGATGGTCACCCGGCCGATGCCGGCGGGCAGGACCACGGGCTGCGGACGCGTCATCGGCGGGCGGTTCGCCGCGGTCACCGCAGCTTCCGCCACGTGATCCCACCGCGACTCCAGCTGCCCGCGATTCAGGGCCGCCACATAGACGAGCGCGGCTATCGACGCGAGCACCGCGCCGCGCACGAGCCAGCGCAACGCCGCCCCGCGCAGCGCGTAGACGTGATTGACGATGGCGATGCACAGCTCGCCGACGACCGGCACCGCGACCCGGACGGCTGAATCAGCGAACGCCACGACGCTCGTAGTACAGGCCTTCAGGCCTGTGATGAAGGCGGACGGCCGCTCGATGACGTCCTCTACCGGAACGAGCGCGACGGCTTCAGCCGCGGGAATCTCTTCTTCGATCTCGAACGGAGGCGTGAAGACCTCCGGCACGGCCTCGTCGTCGACAACGTCGTCGGCAGGCCTGAAGGCCTGTACTACTTCGACTTCTGGTTCGACGATCGCGACGGCGTGAGCGCTGATGTCGAGGGGCGTGTCGCTCCAGATACGCCGGCGTTCGCGCGCCCATTCGGCGAGCGTCGTTCCGGCCGCGAGAAGCGAAGGCGAGGCAGACATCGGGCGCGGCGAAAACTGCAAGAGCAGGGCCGTAATGACGCAGCCCGGATCCGCACATCCATGCGGGACGGCGCTGACAGATTCGCAGCCACGATTACAAAAAGCGTGGCCGCGCACGGCAGACGTCGCGGTTTTCCGCGACTTTGGGCGACGAAAGCTGGCGCTGTGCTTGCTATTTAAGAACGTAGTGAGCGAACACCTGATCGACGCGCGCCGCACGTTCGACGAACGCCTCGTCGCGCTCGAAGCCGGCCTGGCCGACCCGGAGAGGACACCCGCGCTCGACGCGCTGATTCTGGACCTGCTGCGCGCCGTCGAGGACGAAGCGGAGGCGTCGGCGAAAGACGCCGCGGTGCGCGCGCAGCGGAGCGCCGAGGCGATGCTCGCCACCGCGATGGCGCAGGCGCAGGACAACCACGCCGAGCTCGACAAGGAGCGCGCCCGCAGCGCGTCGCTCACCAGAGACATCGAGTCGCTGAAGAAGCAGCTCGCGGCCGCCGCCGACGAGAGCCGGCGCGCCGCCGTCGCAGCCGCCGACGACAGCAAGCGCGCCGTCGCCGCGGCCGCGGCGGAAGCGTCGGCGACCGCCTCGAAGAAGCTCGAGGCCGCCGTC
>DATNBT010000244.1:0-2519 GCA_035571855.1 Vicinamibacterales bacterium | reverse complement strand
GTCGATGTCCGTGGAGTACGTGACGTCGTATCCGGACTTCTCGATGAAGCGGATGAAGTCCATCTCCCACTTGTAGAAGTTGCCGAGGCCCGAATCGAACTCGGGACGATCGAAAGACACCTTCACCGCCGCCGTGTTGCCGGAGACCGTGGTGGCGCCGTAGCTGTTGAAGCCGTAGATACTCTTCCCGGTGACGCCGTCGTTCGGATAGTTGTTGTACGCCTGATCCGTCGCGACACTCTGCTGGTAGAGGTACGGCGCCGGCCGGCCGTCCTTGACGACGAAGATCACGAAATTCTGGTAGCCCTGGTCGTTCGTGAGCATGGCCCCGTACACGCCGCTGGTCCAGTCGTTCGGCACGGTCAGCACGTAGCCCGGCGACCAGTTGCACTCGATCTTGCCGGTCGTCGCGTCGGTCGGGCACGCCGGCTGCTGGATGCCGGCGATCGGGCCGACGTGGAGGCGCAGCCGCGCGCCGAGTCCCTGGTAATAGCCGAAGCGGTAGAAGTCGATCGTGTAGTTCTGCGCCGGGTTGACGCTGACGTTGAACGTGATGTTCTCGTTCTGATTCACGCTCGTCAGCGACGCGTATCCCTTGATCTGCTGGTTGACGTCGTCGGCGAGCTTCGACCACTGCCAGGCGCTGGAGCCGGGCTGCTGATTCTCGACGACGATCGGGTTGTCGACCGCGAGCGGCCGTGCCGGCGTCAGCGCGACGATGAGGAGAATGACGAACAGCATGCCCATTGCGCGTCGGCGATGCGGCATGCGGGGGTGTTCATGGAACAGCATGAGAGAGTCCTCCAGATCACGAGAGCGAATTACTCGGGGGCAGACCGGAAACGGGGCGGCTAAGCGGACAGGGCGCGAAGGGCGTTCAACGCGTCGGTGACAGGAACGATGCGGGCGCCGGATTTCAGCGACGAGACGACGACGTCCTCGAAGAGCGCCGGCGTGCAGCCGTACGGCGTGGGAGACGCCGCGACGTCATGCGTCGCGAAGATCAGCCATCCGCCTGCCGCGCGGTTCCGCTCGATCACGTCTCTGATGGCGCCGGGATCGTGCCGCGCTTTCTCGAGAAAATAGGCGCGAAGATAATTCAAGTCGGCGATGCCCGTATTGAACGCCTGTCCGCCGCCGCGGGCGCACGCGAAACGCGCGCCGACGACCCGCTTCGTCCGCGGCCACGGCGGACTGATGGGATACGAGAACGTGCTGAAGCGAGCGCCGGGCACGAGGGATTCGAGAGCGCGGGTGTTCTCGATGAGGGAACGCCTGAACACGCCGGTGCTGGTGTCCCAGGAATGACGATGATCGAACGTGTGGCAGCCGAGTTCGTGACCGCGCCTGACGACGGCCGCCGCGTCCTCCGGCGTGAACAAGTCGCCGGTCGGCCCGGTCCGGCCCATCAGACCGAGCGACGCGTAGTACGTGCCGCGCAATCTGAACCGCTCGAGAATCGCGCCGCCGGCATGAAGAGCGGAGCGTGGAAAATCGTCGAACGTGAACGAAATGAACGGCTGCGTGCCGGCGATGGCGAGCGGACGCGGAAACAACGCGCGCGCGGCGTGGCGCTGACAGCAGCCTTGCGCCGCCGACCACAACGACGTGCGCACATCAGGCACTCGCCCGCTCCTCGAGCGCCGGCCACGCGGCGGCCGCAAAGAGAAACGCGATCCACAAGGGGTGCATCACCTTGAATGCGGCCTCAGTGAGGTTGTAGATGAGCGCGACGAGAAACAAGGCAAAGCACAGACTGCCAGCGCTGCCCCGATCGCTCCCGAGGATGTTGCGATACCCCCAGATGATGACGATCACGAGGAGCGCGACGCCGGCCCAGCCGAGGTTGAGATACGTTTCGATATATCCGTTGTGGGCCTGGTTCGGGTGGAAGTAGTACTTGTTCCACAGATATTCGGCGCGAGGTCCCAGCCAGAAGCTTTCGAAGCCGGTGCCGAGCAGCGGCCGGTCCGCCATTCTGAACAGGTCGTCCCAGATGTCGGTCCGCCCGGTCAGCGTCGTATTCCGTCCCAGTCCCTCGACGGCGTACGCGTACAGATTCTGAAACATCAGCGCGATGACGCCCGCGGCGGCGCACGCGGAGACGATCAGGTTCGCGGTCAGCAGCCGCACGGTGCCGGGCCGTCTCATCAGCACCAGCACGATCGACCCGAGGACGAGGCAGGCGAACGACGTCGACGAATCCGCTTTGAGCAGCAGCCATGTCACCATCACGAGCATCGCGCCGTGCGCCAGGAGCACGTGATGGTTGCGATCCTCGCCGTCGCGTCCCGTCTCGAGCAGCCGCCAGACCGATGCGAGCCCGAAGACGAGGCACAGCGCGCCCAGTCCGTTCTTGTCCGTCGACACGCCGATGTTCGTCGACGTCCACGTCCAGCGGTTGTACACGCGGCCAAGCGAGGGAAAGTACTTGAGGTACAGGATCGACAGCGGAACGAGAAGAAAACCCGTTCGCGCTAGCACGCGTTTGAACGCCGCATACGGATAGGGATCGGTCA
>DATNBT010000243.1:0-3104 GCA_035571855.1 Vicinamibacterales bacterium | reverse complement strand
AGTCGGCGTAGTCGGCGGCGTTCGTGCCGTTGCCTTCGCGGAACAGCTCGGCGAAATTCTGCGTGGCCGTCTGGCGGATGGCGAGCACGCCGTTGCCGGGCCGCAGCGTGCCCGTTGTCCCTTCCGTCCTGCGGAAGCTGAAGCCGTACTTCACGTCGTGCGTGCCCGTGCCGCCCTTGAAGAAGGAGCTCGCATCGACGCTGGCCGTGTGCTGCGGACGGAGGTTCAGGCTCTGGCTGAACGATCCGAACGACGTGCCGGTCACGAGATCGCGGCCCGCGTTCAGGCTCATTCCGCCCTCGGGCGTCAGCATGAATCCCGTGTTGTAGTAGGCGTACTTCGCCGACACGAACATGTTCGCGCCGACGACGCGATCGTCGGCGATCTTCCACAGTCCGTGGGGACGTCCGTCCGTATAGGCGTTCTGCTGGTGCAGCAGCGCAGTCGGCGCGTTGTTGATGATGCCGGTCGTGCCCGGGCTGCGGTTCGCTTTCGTCTTGTACCCGTCGAAGTAGAGGAAGCTGACGAGGTCCTTCTTCGTCGCCTGCCAGTTCACCTTCACGTTCGGGTTGTACAGATCGGTCTTGTCGACGACGGTCGGCGCCGTGCGGTACACCAGCTGCACGTCCTGGCTCGAGAACGAGGTGTAGAACCACGCGCGGTTGCTGACGATCGGCCCGCCGAGCTCGAACCCGTAATCGGACGTCTGCTTCACGTGGTCGGCGTGATCCGCGTCGACGCCCAGCGCCGCCAGCTCCGACGGGACGTTCGACGCCTGCAGCGCGTCGTTGCCGAAGTAGCCGCGAAACGCGCCGTGGAACGCGTTGGTCCCGCGCTTGACGATGAAGTTCATGCCGAGCCCGCCGGTCGGCTGCGTGATGTCCTGGCCGGAGGTGGAGATCTGGATCTCCTGGAAGTTGTCGAAGTTGAAGTACGTCGGCGACGAGCCCGTCAGCGTCATGTCGGTGACGACGACGCCGTCGAGCGTCCAGACGGCGTCCTGGGGCCGCGTGCCCTTCATCGTGAAGTTCGACTGCTGGCCCGTTTCGTTGCCGCCGATGTTCACGCGATCCACGAGCACGCCGGGAACCGACCGCATCAGCGCGAACGGATCGCGGCTGGTCGGAATCTTCGTGAGCTCGGCGTCCGTGATGTTGGTCGCCGTGCCTGTCTGGCGGCGGTCGACGAGCGGCGTCGCCGCGGTGACGTTGACGGTTTCGGCCACGGGCGCGACCTTGAGTTCGAGCGACAGGTCGACGTTCCTGCCGACCTCGACAACGACGTGGTCGCGAACGACGGTCTGAAATCCCGGCAGGCTCAGCGTGAGCGTGTACGGTCCGGGCGCGAGCTCGAGGAACCGGAACTCACCGGCGCCCTCCGTGACGAACGTCCGCGTGATGTCGACGCCCGCGAGGGTCGCCGTCACGCCGGGCAGCACGCCGCCCTGCTGGTCTTTCACGGCACCGGTGATGTTGCCACCCTGCAGCTGCGCGAACGCCGACGTGGCGGCGAGCAGCAGAACTGCGAGTGCCGTAGTGATACGCCTCATAACTCGAGCCTTTCTACTCAGGAATAGGGAGCCAGTGTCGTTTAAAGTCATATGATAGCTATTTGCTGAGCTAATTGGAAGTACTCTTTAGTCACACAAAACTGCCACAAATCCCGGCCCATGAAACAATAGCGGCCGCGTGGCCACGCATCCTTATTGGTGGGATACCGTAGTCCGGAGTCCTCAGTCTCCAGTCACCAGTCGGGCGTTCGACTCCGCCAGACCGTTCGACGTGGCGATTCTGGGAGCCGGCTATACGGGTTTATCGGCCGCCCGGCAACTGGCAGGAGCCGGAGCCAACGTGGCGGTCTTCGAACGGGGACGGGTCGGGGAGGGGGCCAGCTCCCGGAACGCCGGCCAGGTGCTGACCGGACTCAAGCTCGACGCCGCGGCGCTCGTCGCGAAGTACGGCCGGACCCGCGCTCGGGAGCTGTTCGACCTCTCGCGGGATGCGATGGCGGCCCTCGAGGGCGTGATCGCCGCCGAACACATCGACTGTGAGCTCACGCGCAGCGGCCACATCGAGGCCGCGGCGAAGCCGAGCCACTTCCGTGCGTTTCAGGAGGAGCAGACGGTGCTCGCGCGTGTGTTCGACCACGCCGTCCGGCTGGTCGCCGAACGCGATCAATCGAGCGAGCTCGGCGCACGCGGCTATCACGGGTTGCTCGTCGACGAAGCGAGCCTCGCGCTCAATCCTGCGAAGTACGTGCACGGGCTCGCGGCCGCTGCCGTCCGCGCCGGTGCGGTCATCGCTCAGGAGACACCCGTCGAATCGATGACGCGACGCGGCGGCGAGTGGCTGCTCCAGACGTCGCGCGGCGAGGTGCGGGCTCGCGACGTCCTCGCGGCGACCAATGGCTATACCGACAAAGCGGCGCGCGCGCTTCAGCGCCGGCTGATCCCTGTCGGGAGTCACATCATCACGACGGCGCCGCTCGACGAGGGCGTCGCGTCGCGGCTGCTGCCAAC
This sequence comes from Vicinamibacterales bacterium, assembly GCA_035571855.1. Lineage (GTDB taxonomy): Bacteria > Acidobacteriota > Vicinamibacteria > Vicinamibacterales > CAVVIG01 > DATNBT01. The sequence goes on along the minus strand of DATNBT010000243.1, from coordinate 586 downwards.
GCGCCGGATGGCGTACGACTCGCGGTACTTCCTGCATTACTTCCGGCTCACGGCGGACAACCGCCTGCTGTTCGGCGGACGCGCGGAATTCTCGGGTCCCACGCTCGAGAGCGCGGCGCGGGCCGAAGCGATTCTTCGCCGCGCGATGTCGTCGACGTTCCCCGATCTGGCGTCCACGCCCATCGACTACGCCTGGAGCGGTCATGTGGCCTTCGCGCGCGATCAGATGCCGCACGCGGGGAAACTCGGCGACATGTTCTATGCCGGCGGGTATGCCGGTCACGGCATCGCGATGGCCACGTACCTCGGGGCCCTCGTGGGCCGCCGTATGGCAGGCGAGCGGATCGACAGCCCGTTCTTCGACGATCACTTCGCCGCGATTCCGCTTTACTATGGCCGCCCGTGGTTTCTTCCCCTCGTCGGCCTCTACTACCGGTGGCTCGACTGGATCAGCTGACATGATCCCGTCCTCCGCCGACGTCGTCGTGCTCGGAGGGGGAAACGCCGGATTGTGCGCCGCGCTGGCGGCGCTCCAGCGTGGCGCGAGCGTCCTCGTCCTCGAGGGCGCGCCGCGCGAATTCCGCGG
>DATNBT010000242.1:0-15831 GCA_035571855.1 Vicinamibacterales bacterium | reverse complement strand
TTCGAAGGCGCGTTCCACGGACGCACGCTCGGCAGCCTGGCCGTCACGCACCGCAAGAAGGCGCGCCTCGGCTTTCCGACGTTCGACTGGCCGCACATTCCGTTCCCGTTCGACGAGAAGCGATCGCCGAAAGCGACGCTGCAGCGTGAAGAGCGGACGCTGAAGCAGCTCTGGGATCTGCTCGTCTCGGGACGGCTGCCGAAGGCGGAGAAGAGCCGGGATACGTTCAAGCGCGAGATGGACGCGCTCGACGAGTTCCTCGCCCGGCCCGATCGGGACGCGACGGCGGTGTCCGCTTTCATCGCCTCGCAGCGCAACGAGCTGTCCGCCGACGTCATCAAGCGCGCGCAGAAAGTCGCGGCGGTGCTGGTCGAGCCGATCCAGGGCGAAGGCGGCGTGCGCATGACGACCGCGCGCTTCATGAAGAAGCTGCGGCTGCTCACGAAGATCTACGACGTGCCGCTCGTGTTCGACGAAGTACAGACCGGCTGGGGCGCGACGGGGAAGCTCTGGGCGCACGAGCTGTTCGATCTGTCCTGCCCGCCCGACGTCGTCACCTGGGCCAAGAAGGCGCAGAACGGCGTGCTGTTCGTGAGCGAGGAGCTGGCGACGTTCTTCCAGGAGGAGAAGAAGTTCAACACGACGTGGGAGGGCGACTCGACGGGCATGGTGCGGCTGCTGGCGAAGATCGACGCGCTCGATCTCGATCAGGTGAGCCAGACGGGACAGCGCACGCGCGCCGGTCTCGAGGCGCTCGCGAAGGAGCACCGCGAGATCATCGGCAACGTCCGCGGCGCCGGCGTGATGCTGGCCTTCGACGTCATCCGGCCCGACTGGAGCGAGCCGCTGCGCGACCGCGCGTTCCGCCGCGGCCTGCTGCTGCTCGGCGCGGGCGAGCGGACGATCCGCGTCTATCCGCGGTACGACACGCATCCGTCGGCGATCGACGAGGCGCTCGAGATCCTCAAGGCGTCGATTGAAGATCTCGTCGGCGGCCGCGGCGCCTCGGACGCGACGCAGGCGCAGGCGCTCCGCATCCGCGTCGGCACGCTGACGCTGCCGCTCGACACGCTCGAGCTGATCGACGTCACGCCCGCGAACTTCGACAGCCTCCAGGCGCAGATCCTCGCGCTCGAATCGGATCGCTTCGATCCGGAGTCGCCGCTGCTGAAGTACCCGGCCGAGACGCTGGAAGCGACGGTCAGAAACGCGAAGCCCATCGGCGTCGCGCTGCGCGACAAAGTATCCGGCCGCCTGGTCGGCTACGGCCTCGGCAGCGCGCTCGAAGATCACGACGAAGAAGGCGTCAGCTCCGATCCGCGGGTGGGCGAGAACGACACGTTCTATCTGCAGGCGCTCGCCGTGACGCCGTCGGCGCAGAACGCCGCCGAGCTCCAGAGCTTCGTCCTCGACGCGGTTCGCGAACGCGCCATCGCCGCAGGGTATGCGTATCTGTCGACGCTGATTGAGGCGCGGGAGAAAGACACCGGCCCGATGTGGCTGCAGGACGCGAACGTGCTCGAGCGAATCGAAAACTATCTGGGCAGCGGGGCGAAGTTCCTGTACGTCCAGGCCTCGTTAGGCTCCAGTCCGCCGGTTTCCGGCCCCCAGTCGAAATGACAGAGGACTGGAGACCGGAGACTGGAGACTGGAGACTTCAGAAGTTTATTTCGGCCGAAAACTTCACCAGCCGTCCGGTGAGAATCGTCACCGGCTGTTTCCAGGTCCCGTTCGGAATGAACGCGAGGTTATAGGTCAGGATCGCGTTCGAGTTCATGGCGTTGTAGAGATCGATGCCCACCATCGTCCGCGTGCGCCCGTACTTCAGGATCTTCGCGACGCGGAAGTCGAGCTGGTTCACGCGATCGCCGTACTGCGAGCCCGGCGCGATCAGGTTCACCGTCACGTTCGGCGCGTTGCCGGCGAGGTTGCGGCCGAGCGAACCGACGACCGCCGAGTTCGGGACGGCGTAGTTGGCGGCGAGCAGCGCGCCCGGCTTGCTCTGGAACACGCCGCTCAGCTGCACATCGATCTTCGGGATGATGTACGAACCGAGGCCGCGTCCCTGCGTGAGGATGCCGTACGCCACGTGGCAGTACGGGCTCGTCGTGCTGACGGTCGATCCGACCAGGCCCGCGCCGATGCCCTGGCTGAGCTCGGGCAGGTTGTTCCGCACGTCGCACGCATCGGCGACGGTCTGTCCGGTGCTGGTGCCGCCGGTGAGCGTCAGGCCGTTCCGCAGCCTGATGTTGAGCGTCAGGTCGACGCCGTTGAAGTACTGATACTCGTTGCCGTACTTGCTCGAGTCGATGATCAGGTTGTTGACCTGCCCGAACTTGGCGGGGTTCACGTCGTAGAGCGTGCCGACGGTGTAGCCGCCGCCGTTGGGCAGCCGCGAGTCGAGCGGCGCCGTGACCGTGTACGGCGACAGGTCGCCGGTGGCGAGCGCCTGGTTGTCGGTCACGGTGAAGCCGCTGTACCAGCGGCGCGTGTACGCGACTTCGAGCGAGGCGCGCGGCATGATCTGCTGCTGCAGCGTCACGCCGAGATCCCAGTCGGCCGAGCGCACGCCCCAGCCGGTGAGCAGCGCCGGGTCGTAGTTGTTCGTCAGGATGTACTGGCCGAACAGCAGGTTCGAGATCGCGCCGCATGTGTCGCCGCCCGCCGAGTTCGCATTCGGGTTGAGCAGGTTGCAGTCGGGCGTGAAGTTGCCGTTGCCGTCGGTCCACGTCCGCGTGACGCCCGACGTGCCGAACGGCCCGGTCGTCTGCGGCATGCGCAGCGTCGGGTTCGAGTTGGCGTAGTTCAACTGGACGCCGACGCCCTCGAGATACTTGCCGATGTTCGCCTTGATCGCCGTCTTGCCGTTGCCGAAGACGTCCCACGACGCGCCGAACCGCGGCGTGAAGTCCTTGTACGCGTTGACGCCGTCGGTCGCCGGAATCGTGATGGCCTGCGGCAGGAACCGCGACGGCCCTTCCTGCTGCTGCGGGAACCAGCTCGTCGAGCGATCGAACCGCAGCGCCGCCTGCACGGTGACGCGGTTATGCGTGTACTGCTCCTGCGCGAAGAACGCCTGCCAGCCCGCGCGCGCGTTGTTGATCCACGGCGAGATCGACTCGGTCAGCTGGTTCGGCACGCCGTTGTTCAGCCGGAACGTCATGTTCTGGTTGTTCGTGCTCCAGGTGCGGTCGTCGGTCATGTACGTGCCCTGGTAGCCGACCTTGAAGCTGTGCGCGCCGGTGATGTACGAGACGTTGCCTTTCCAGTTCCACGATCCCGTGAAGTTGGTGCCGAAGTCCTGCGAGCGGTACACGAGGCCCGGGATGCTGCCGTTCGCGGCGCAGCCGGCCGCGCACTGCTCCGACACGCGAACGAGGTTCGCCGTCGGATTCGGATCGCGCTCCATGTTGCCCCAGCCGTAGTAGACGCCGCCCCAGCCCGCGTCGAGCAGCAGCCGGCTCGTGACGGGGGAGTTCCACGAGAGCTGCGGCACGCGCAGCGGCTTGGTGGCGCCGACGCCCGTCGCTTCCGGCGTCACGCGCGGCGGATCGGTGATGCCCGTCGTCGCGCCCGTGCACTTGCGGCACGTCGCCTGCTCGTCCCAGAAGCCGCCGATCTTGTTGCGCGGCGAGAGCTGCCACGTGATGCGGCCGCTGACGTTTTCCCACGTGCGGTCGGAATACATCTGGTTCGCCGGGTCCGGCGCGTACAGCCACTTGGTCGGATCGCCCGCGTTCAGGTTGTACTGGACGCCCGCGATGAGGCGCGTGCTGCCCTGCGTGCGCGCGTTGAGGTAATACCAGATCCTGTCCTGCTTGATCGGTCCGCCGCCGGCGGCGTTGAGGTCGTAGACCTTCTGCAGCGGCGTCGCGGCCGCCAGACCCTGGGCGGCGAGCTCCGGCGTCACGTTGTTCGACTGCAGGTTCTGTCCCGTGCCGCTGAAGAAGATCGATCCCGAAATCCTGTTGCCGCCGGTCTTCGGCACGATGTTCATCGTCAGGCCGCCCGTTTCGGTTTCACCGAGGCCGCCCGACGTGGTGAACGTCACTTCCTGCGCGTTGCCGACGTCCGCGATGTACGCCGGCGGCTGGTTGCCTCCCGGCGGGTTGCCGATGTTGAGGCCGTCGATCGTCAGGCGTCCCTCGTTGTTGCGGCCGCCGTGAATCGGAAACTGCGTGGTCGCCGTGCCGGTGACCGTGTCGTTCAGGTTCGTGACGACGCCCGGCACGATGACGACGATGCCGTTGTAGCTGCGGACGGTCGGAATCGACTTGACGACGTCGGTGCTCAGGCTGATCTCGCGCGACGCGCTCTGCACGTCCACGACCGGCGTCTCGCCGGTGACGGTGATCGTCTCGGCCACCGTGCCCACTTTCAGATCGGCGTTGATCGTCGCCGTGAACGTGCCGCTGAGCTCGATGCCTTCACGCTTGAACGTGCTGAATCCCTGCAGCGTCATCGTGACGCTGTAGACGCCCGGCCGCAGATCCTCGATGCGGTACTGGCCCGTGCCGTCCGTGACGCCGCTGCGGGTCTTCTCGATCAGCGCGGGACTGGCGGCCTCGACCGTGACGCCCGGAAGCACGGCGCCCGACGCGTCCTTGACGACGCCGGTGATGCTGGCTTGCGCGAACACGGAACGGGGAAGGAGCAGGAGCAGAACGACGAGGGACAGGAACCGGACAACGCGCATACGGGACCTCGCAATGAAGTGGTTGGGGACCCTGACGCCCGGGGGAATGCGGCGGTTATACACCTGCCGCATTCACCACACCATGCTTTTTCAGTCTTACTGCGCGTTTTGTGCCGTCAGATTCAAAGTTCCGTCGAGCACGAACGTCACGAGCTTCGGCGAGAACGGCGTCGCCTGATTGCCGGGTCCGGCGTTCCCGCCCGGCGCGGCGGCGCCGACGCCGCCCATCAGCGCGATGTACTGCTTGCCGTCTATACGGAAGGTGATAGGCGGTCCCATCCCGCTCTTGAGGGCCGTCTGGATCTCGGCGAGCTTCTCACCCTTGTCGGCGCTGTAGACGAGCAGCCGGCCGTCGTTCACCGTCTGGAAGACCAGGTTGCCGGCCGTCGTGAGCGTCCCGCCGCCGATGCCGCCGCCTCCGGGCTGCCGCCAGCGCATCCGCTGCGCGACGGGATCCCACGCGACCAGCGCGCCGCGCGGCCCCGAGTCGCCGAGCGGCTCCGGTCCGATCGCCGGCGGTGACGGCACCGTCGCCGCGGGCATCGGCCGCGTCGTCCCCGTCATGAGGCCGGGACGCGGGTTGTACGTCGCTTCCTGCTGGTACGTCCAGCTGTTGGACGTCGACGTCGGGATGTAGACGAGTCCGGTCGACGGGTTGAACGACATCGGCGACCAGTTGTGCGCGCCGCCGCCGCCGGGAGAAATCGAGATCGCGTCGAGGCCGTAGAGCGCCTGCGGGTTGACGACGGGCCGTCCGGTCCTCGGATCGATGCCCTTGGCCCAGTTGACGCGTGAGAACGGACCGGCGGAGATGAACTCGCCGGTGAGGCGATCGATCACGTAGAAGAACGCGTTCTTGTTCGCCTGCATGATCACTTTGCGCGGGCGTCCGTTGATCGTCAGGTCCGCGAGAATCAGGTGCTGGACCGAGTCGAAATCCCAGATGTCTCCCGGCACGACCTGGAAGTGCCATTTCAACTCGCCGGTCGACGACGAGACGGCGAGGATCGAGCACACGTAGAGGTTGTCCTTCGGCGTCGCGGTTCGAAGCTTCTGGGCCCACGGCTCGGCGTTGCCGGTGCCGACATATATAAGGTCCGCGTCGGCGTCGTACGCGAGGCCGTCCCACACGGCGCCGCCGCCGCCGAACTTCCACCACTCGCCGTCCCAGGTCGCGGCGGCTTTCTTCATCGCGGTGTTCTCGAACGGCTTCGACGGATCGCCGGGCACCGTATAGAACCGCCACGCTTCACGCCCGGTCGCGGCGTCGTAGGCCGCGAAGAATCCGCGCGTCGGCCGATCGCCGCCGCTCGCGCCGATGATCACCTTGTTCTTCGCGATGCGCGGCGCCATCGTCAGCGTGTAGTGATCGCGCGGGTACGCCACGCGTGATTCCCAGCGCGGCCGGCCCGTCTCCGCGTCGAGGCCGAACAGCCGCCCGTCGATCGACGGCGCGATGACGAGGCCGTTGTACAGCGCGAGGCCGCGATTGACGACGCCGCAGCAGATTTCCGTCCGGGTCGCGGCCTGATTGACGTCCGGGTCCCAGCGCCACTTTTCCTTGCCCGTCCGCGCGTCGACCGCGAAGACGACGCTCCAGTTCGAGATCCCGTAGATGACGCCGTTCGACACGAGCGGCGTGGCTTCCTGTCCGCCGCCGCCCGACCCGACGTCGTACGTCCACGCGGCGCCGAGCCTCGCGACGTTCGTCGTGTTGATGTCGGCCAACGGACTGTAACGCGCTTCGCTCTGCGTCAGCCCGTACGTCGTCCAGCCGGCATCGTCGGCCTTGCGGGTCTGCGCCATGAGTGCGAGAGCGGCGACGGCGAGCAGGAGGATCTTTTTCATTGGAGGATCTTTCTCATTGGTAGTGTCCGCCTTCAGGCGGACGAGGATACCACTGCTCCTAAGGAAACGTCCGCTCGCTGACGAGCAGCCCGCGCGCGATGACCGCCGACACGCGCCGCGTGTTGCGGATGTCGTCGAGCGGGTTGCTGTCGAGCATCACGACGTCCGCGGTCCTGCCTCGTTCGATCACGCCGAGTGACTCCCTCAGGCCGAGAAAGACGACGGGGTTGAGGGTGGCCGCCTGGAGCGCCTGCAGCGGAGTGGCGCCGCGCGACACCATGCCGTCGAGCGCCGAGTGAAAGCTGCGGCCGGGCGGAACGAAGCGCGCGTCGTGCTCCGGTATCTCGACGCCGGTGAACACCCGCGGCCCGGCGACCAGCCGGGCGTCGATCTGCCGCCGCGCGTCGTCGATCTTCGCCGGGTCGCTGCCGATGTCGCGGACGCCCGTGATCCCGAGAGAGACCATCGTGTAGAGGGCCGTGAGGTCGCCGTCCGAGCGGGCGTGCATGTCCCACAGGCCGGGAATCAGGAATTTGCCGCGGCCGTCGATGCGGCGCGCGCGTTTCGGCGCGCGGACCGATTCGGCGGGGCCGATCGCCGTGATCCGCTCACCCGTAATGAGCACGGTGGCGTCCGGCGTCAGCGTCCCGTCGCGTACGTCGACAATGGTGACGTCGACGATGGCGATGCCGGGAGCCGGCGCCGGCCGCGGCGTGCACGAACAAAACAGGACGAGGCTGCAGAATGCCGCCGATTTCGTGCGGCGGAGGATACCACCAGCGCCGCCGGTCATTTACAATGCCCGGGAGATGGCCCCCCGCCTTCGGCACTCCGGCCGGCGAGAATTCCTGCGAGCGCTGGCGGGGACGGCGGTTCTCGCGGTGCCGCGATTGAGCTTCGCGCAGACCGGCCCTTCGGTCACGCCGCTTGGCGCGCGTCTCAGACTCATTACGGGCGCGGGCAACAACGTCATCGCGCTCGCGGGCGACACCGGCAGCCTGCTGGTGGATTCAGGCGACGCCGCGCACGTGCGCGATCTGCTGCAGGGCGCGGGCACCGTCAGCGCCGTTTTCAACACGCACTACCATCTCGAATCGACCGGCGGCAACGACGCGATGGCGGCGGCCGGCGCGAAGATCGTCGCGCATCTCAACACGAAGCTGTGGATGACGCAGGAGATCATCCGCGACTGGGAGCACGGCAAGGTGTATCCGCCGCGCGCGAAGGCGGCCCTGCCCACCGAGACGTTCCGCGCGCCGGCGGGCGAGATGACGTTCGGCGGCGAGAAGATTGAGTACGGCCTGCTGACGCAGGCGCACACCGACGGCGACATCTTCGTCCATTTCAGGAACGCGAACGTGCTCGCGGTGGGCGACGTGGTGCAGCCGGGCCGGCTGCCGGCGCTCGACTGGTTCTGCGGCGGATGGATCGGCGGGATGATGAACGCGCAGAAAGCGCTGCTCGATCGCGCCGACGGCCAGACGAAGATCGTCCCGGCGTCGGGTCCCGTGATGACGAAGGCCGATCTGGCGGCCACTCACGCGACGATCGTGAAGATCCGCGAGAAGCTGGTGGCGCTGCTGAAAAAAGGACAGGGTGCGCAGAACATGATCGACGCCGGGGCCGTGGACGAGTTCAAAGACGTGATGCCCGGGGACGCCGCGACCTTCTTATATTGTGCGTATCGAGGGCTGTGGGCCCACGCGCGGGAGCTGGGCGGCATTGTTTAGCGTCTTCACCAGCCTCCTCCCGTTCGTGCTCGCGGCCGCGGCGGCGCAGCAGCCTGCCCTGAACGCTGAACCGCGAACGCAGAACCAGGCACTGGTCGCCCGCTACTGCGTGACGTGTCATAACCAGCGTCTCAAGACGGCGAAGCTCGAGCTCGACAAACTGGACGTCACCCATCCAGAAAAAGATCCGCTGGTGTGGGAGCGCGCGATTCGCAAGCTGCGCGGCGGCATGATGCCGCCTCCAGGCGCGGCCCGGCCCGCGGCCGCCGACGCGCAGGCGCTCGCGACGTATCTGGAGACCTCGCTCGACCGCGCGGCCGCCGCGAGTCCCAACCCAGGCAGCGTGCGGATTCATCGGCTCAGTCGCGCCGAGTACGCCAACGCGATGCGCGACCTGTTCGCGCTCGACGTCGACATGGCGGCGCTCCTGCCGAACGACGACATCAGCGAGGGCTTCGACAACATCGCCAGCGCGCTGAAGGTCTCGCCGTCGTTCCTCGATCAATACATCATGGCGGCGCGCGCGCTCGCGAAGCAGGCGGTCGGCGCGCCGGCGCCGGACGGCCCGACGAAGACCACGCTGCGCGGTCTGGACGCGGGCGTGTCGCTTCCGCCGGGTGCGCGCGGCGGCGTGACCGGAAAATTTCTGGCGCCGTTCGAGGGCAACTACGAGATCCGCACCACCGGCGCGCCCGCGCTGTTCGCCGTCGACGGCCGCATGGTCGACACAAAAGGCCGAACGCATCTGACCGCCGGCACGCACGACGTCATCATGGCAAGCGCCGGCCGCAGCCTGGTCGAGAGCGAAGGCGCGCTGTTCGGGTTCGTGCCCGGCGCCGCCGGCACGGGCTACGCGAGCACGGGCACGCTGAGTCCGGGCACGACCGCCGTGACGGGACGCGGCGCGCTCAACGCGCCGACCGTGACGATCGACGGACCGTACGAGAAGACGGGCGTTCCCGTCGAGCCGGCAAATCGAAGGAAAGTCTTCTTGTGCCGCCCGGGCAGCGCGAATGCGTCAGCCGAGCATCCCGGCCTGACCGAAGATGCATGCGCCACCCGCATCGTGTCGACGTTCGCGCGGCGGGCCTTCCGTCGTCCCGTGACGGAGGCGGATCTGAAACCGCTGATGCAGTTCTACGCGGACGGCCGGAAGGCCCCTTCGGCAGGCTCAGGGCAAGCCGCTTTCGAGAGCGGGATCGAGAACGCGCTGACGGCGATGCTGGCGAGCGCGAAGTTCCTGTATCGGAACGAGCCGCCGCCCGCGAACGCGCAGCCTGGCGCGATCTACGCGCTGAACGATCTCGAGCTCGCCTCGCGGCTGTCGTTCTTCCTCTGGTCGAGCATCCCGGACGACGAGCTGCTGGCGCTGGCGGAGCAGCACAAGCTGAGCGCGCCGAAGACGCTCGAGGCGCAGGTGCGGCGCATGCTCGCCGATCCGCGGTCGAAGACGCTGACGACCAACTTCGCGTTCGAGTGGCTGCGCGTGCGCGATACGACGGGTTTCGATCCGGATCCGTACACGTATCCGTCGTTCGACGCGCCGCTGCGCGCGGCGATCCGCCGGGAGATGGAGCTGTTCCTCGACAGCATCTTCCGTGACGATCACAACGTCGTCGACCTGCTGTCGGCGAACTACACGTTCCTCAACGAGCGGCTCGCGCGGCATTACGGCGTGCCGGACGTGCGCGGCGACGAGTTCCGCCGCGTCACGCTGACCGATCCGAACCGGTTCGGCCTGCTCGGCAAGGCGTCGATCCTGATGGTGACGGCGTATCCCAACCGCACCTCGCCGGTGCTGCGCGGCTCCTACATCCTCGAGAACCTGCTGGGCACGCCGCCGGCGCCGCCACCGCCGAACGTCGAGGCGTTCCAGGAAAACAAGGAAGGCGAGCAGTTCAAGACGATTCGCCAGATCATGGAAGCGCACCGGGCGAACCCGTCGTGCAACGCGTGCCACGGCGTGATGGACCCGCTCGGCTTCGCGCTCGAGAACTTCGACACGATCGGGTCGTATCGCGCGATGGATCGCTTCACGCGCACGAAGATCGACGCGAGCGGGAAACTGGTCGACGGGACGCCCGTGACCGGCCCGTCCGATCTGCGGGCGGCGCTGATGGCGCGCCAGGAGCAGTTCGTTCAGACCATGACCGAGAAACTCATGACGTACGGCCTGGGCCGGAGCCTCGAATACTTCGACATGCCCGCCGTTCGCACCATCGTTCGCGAGAGCAAAGCCACGAATTACCGGTTCTCATCCATCGTGCTGGGGATCGTGAACGCGCCCGCGTTCCGGTCGAGCATGGTGGAATCGGCAGGGAGCAACTGACATGTTCATCACACGGAAGCACCTGACACGCCGCACGGTACTCAAGGGACTCGGCGTCACGCTCGGCCTGCCGCTCCTCGACGCGATGATCCCCGCGCGGACACTCCTCGCGCAGACCGCCGCGAAGACGACGCCGCACGTCGGCTTCATCTACTTTCCCCACGGCGCGGTGATGAACCAGTGGACGCCGACCAGCCAGGGCGAGATCGGCGAGTTCGGCAACATCCTCAAGCCGCTCGACAAGTACAAGCCGATGACGACCGTGTTCTCGAACATCGACAGCCAGGCGCCCATCGGGCCCGTGCACGCGCTGTCGCCGGGCACCTGGCTGTCGGCGACGCGTCCGGCCATCAGCCAGACGCCGAACGCCGGCGTCACGATCGATCAGATCGCCGCGCAGCACATCGGCCAGGAGACGCCGCTGCCGTCGCTCGAGGTCGCCACCGACGTCCGCGGCGGCGGGGGATTCTGCGACCGCGACTACGGCTGTTCGTACGCCGGCACGCTCTCGTTCCGCACGCCCACGACGCCGCTGCCGATGGAGACGGATCCGCGGAAGCTGTTCATCCGCCTGTTCGGGCAGGGCGACAACGCCGCCGAGCGTGCGCGGCTGACGAAGCAGTACGGCTCGCTGCTCGACATGCTCACGGGCGAGGTCAACGCACTGCAGCGCGGTCTCGGGCCGTCCGACAAGCGGGTGCTGTCCGATTACCTCGAGACCGTCCGCGAGATCGAGCGCCGCATCCAGAAGATGGAGGCGCGCGATCTGTCGCACGTGCCGATTCCCGACGCCCCGGCGGGCACGCCGCCCTTCGATCAGCACATCAACCTGATGTTCGACCTCGTGGCGCTCGCGTATCAGGCGAACATGACGCGCGTGTTCACGTTCATGATGGCCGCCGAAGTCAGCGGCCAGACCTACAACCACATCGGCGTCCCGGACGCGTTCCATCCGCTGTCGCATCACAACAACGAAGCGGGGAAGATCGAGCGCCTCGTGAAGGTCCAGACGTACCACACGCAGGTGTTCGCGAAGTTCCTCGACAAGCTCGCGGCCATGCCGGACGGCGACGGGACGATGCTCGATCACTCGCTGTTCCTCTACGGCAGCAACATGAGCAACAGCAACGCCCACAATCACTATCCGCTGCCGACCTCGTTCGTCGGCGGCTGGAAGACGGTGAAAGGCAACCGCCACGTCGTGGCGCCCGAGAAGACGCCGCTGGCGAACGTGCTGCTGACGTTTCTCGACCGGATCAACGTCGGCCAGGACAAGGTCGGCGACAGCACCGGCAAGCTGGTGGACGCGTAATCATGCTCGCGCTGCTGCTCGCACTCACGCTCGGCGCGGGCCCCGACGTCGTCGACGCCAGCGGCTCGACGCCGCTGCTGCTCGCCGCCACGAAAGACGACGCGCCGCAAGTCCGGCAGCTGCTGAAGGCCGGCGCGAACCCGAATGTCCGCAACCGGCTCGACACGACGCCGCTGCTCGAAGCGGCGTTCCACTCGAACGCCGACATCATCAAGGCGCTGCTCGACGCGGGGGCGGATCCGAACACGGCCGGCGCCGACGGTCAGACGGCGCTGATGCTCGTGGCCCGCGGGACGAACCTCACCGCGGCGCAACTGCTGCTCAAAAAAGGCGCGGACCCGAATGCGAGCGAATCGCAGCGCGGCCAGACCGCCCTGATGTGGGCCGTGGCGAACAGCCAGGGCGCCATGGCGCGGCTGCTCATCGAGAGCGGCGCCAACGTCGACGCGAAGACCGCGACCGATCTGATGACGCCGCTCGTCAGCGCCGAGCCTCGCGCGCAGCCGCGGTCGCCCGGCGGCATGACGGCGCTGATGTTCGCGTCGCGCGAAGGGTGCCTGGACTGCGTGAAGGCGATGGTCGAGAAGGGCGCGGCAATCGATCTGCCCGATCCCGAAGGCGTGACGCCGCTGCTCTGGGCGATCTGGAACACGCGCTTCGACGTCGCGAAGTACCTGATCGAGCACGGCGCGAACGTCAACCGCTTCGACTGGTGGGGCCGCACGCCGCTCTATCTTGCCGTCGATTACGTGACGCTGCCGCATGGCGGCCGGCCGGATCAGCCGGTCCTCGATGCGACCCTGGCGATCGACATCGTGAACCTGCTGCTCGACAAGGGCGCCGATCCGAATCCGCAGCTGAAAATGACCGCGCCCCTGCGCGCCACGGGCAACGATCGCGGCCTCGACCCGATGCTGTCGCCTGGGACGACGCCGCTCATTCGCGCGGCGAAGGCGATGGACGTCTCGTCCATGAAGGCGTTGATCGAACACGGCGCGGACATCACGCTTGCCAACAGCCGCAACATCACGCCCACGCTCGCGGCGTCCGGCATGGGCTCGACGGATGCGGACACGCGCGGCTATTTCGCGACCTCGGATGTCCAGGACCGCGCCATCGCGGCGCTCGATCTGATGTTCAGCCACGGCGGGCCGGTCAACGGCAAGGCCGGCCAGTTCGCGCAGGTTCCGCTGCACGGCGCGGCCTTCTGGGGCTGGAACCGCGTCGTCGAATACCTGCTGCAGAAGGGCGCCGAGATCAATCTCGCCGACAGCCGCGGCTACACGGCCGTCGATTACGCGATGGGCCGCGCCGGCGGCAACAGCCGCGGCGGCCAGCGGATCGACGTGCACAAGGATACGGCGGACCTGTTGATGGCGAAGGGCGGCGTCGCGGGCACGCCGGTCAAGCAGAGATAAAACCGCGCGGCTACGAGAGCTTGCCCCGAAGTAAATCGAGGGCAGCCTGGACGCGTCTGACCGCCGACGATTCGGGGTTCGCGAAGCGCGCGAGCGTCAGCTCGCGCTCCGCTTCATCGAGGACGCCCGATTCCGCCAGCAGCATCGCCAGCGCGACATGCGATTCCCCCGCGCGGCGGCGCAGTTCCCCGAGCCGGGCACTCTGCGCTTCCGTGGTGATCCTGAACGTTGCGTCCGGCTGCGGAGGCACCGGCGCGACGATTTCTCTATCCCGGAGACGCGCCGTCACCTGCCACATATAGGACTCTCCATGCTGCAACGGCGTATCCACGGTCCACCGTGTGTCGCGCAGCCATCCGCTTATCCGGACAAGCTGAAATCGTGCGTCGAAAATCGACACGCGGTACGCGGACGCGTGGTCGGCGGGATTCCATTCAAGTGTGGGCTGGTCGTCATCGACCACGACGCCGACCGGACAGGTGGGACCGAATACGAAGCGTTGCGTCGGACATGTCATCAGCAGGCGACCCTGCCGACATACGCGCCCGTTCAGCCGGGGGCGGCTCAGCTCATCTGTCGACCTGGGGCAGATCCTTCGGGATGCCGAACTGGCCGCCGAGGCTGGAGAGCTGCTTGAGATCGATCGTGCCGTCGATGATGACGATGCTCAGCTCCCGGCGTTCGGCGGAGAGGATCACCAGGCCGGCGATCTTGTCCTTCTCGGCCCGCACGAAGATCTGCTGGTGCGCGTCCTTCTCGCGCGACTCGACGATGCGCGACCACGCCGGCGACTTGAGCTGTTCGCGCATCGGATCGAGATCGCGATCGGAGAACTCGCCGTCCTTCTCGAACTCGAAGTTGCGGACGTGAATGCCCCGGATGTTGGCGATGAGGTCCTTCGCCACCTTCTGATCTTTGTCGTTGCTGTTGAGAAACGCCGACGCGAGCCTCAGCAGGGCGCCGTCGAGCGTGATGTTCTGGCTTTCCCTGGCCCTGGACGCAAGCTGCTCGATGCGATCCGGAATCGTCACCGTCTGGGCGACGGCGCCGTGCGCGTACAACAGCGCGCACGCGACGCCGGCAAAAAGCTTCTTCATGGTCACCGCTCCTGTTCGTGATTGATTCGCATCTGCACTTCGCGCAGCTTGCTGCCGGCGATGTTGAGGCTGACGAGCACCTGCCGCTTCGCTTCTTCGCCTTCGCGCCGGCGTTCCTCGGCCTGATACCACGCGCCGGCGCCGATCGTGATGACGAGCGTCGCCGCGATCGCGAGCCGCGCGACCAGCATGCCGCGCCACTCTGTCTTCGACCGCCAGGCGTCGACGGCGGGCTTCGGCCGGACAGGCTCCGACGCGGCTTTCCGCATCACGCGCTCCGCGAATCCGTCCGGCGGCTCGACGCGGCGCAGCGCATCGCGCAGTTCGTCATGCATAACGCACCATCTTTTCCCTGAGGATCTTCAACGCGCGCTGCAGCTGGCTCTTGACGGTCGCCACCGGACGATCGAGCACGCGCGCGATTTCTTCCGGCGTCAAATCTTCCTGGTAACGCAGGACCACCGCCATTCGCGCGGGAGCGGGCAGCGACGCGATCGTCGCGCGCAGTCGCCGCGACAGCAGCGGATCGGCGGTGTGTGTGCCGGGCGCCGCGGGCTCCGGCACTCTGTCGAGCCACACGAAATCGAAACGCCGGCGGCGGCTGTAGTCGATGCAGCGGTGCGTCGTCACCCGCCGGAGCCAGAACGTGACGTGATCGGCCGACTGCATCGCGTCGAGGTGGCGGTGCAGCTGGAGAAAGACGTCCTGGGCGAGCTCTTCGGCGGCCGACCGATCGTGGAGGAAGTGGAGGGCGATGCTGAAGACCATCGCCTGGTGCCGGCGGACCAGGCTCTCGAAGTCGAGAGGCTCGTCGGCGTCGAACTGAGTGGCTAGTGC
Organism: Vicinamibacterales bacterium; assembly: GCA_035571855.1. GTDB lineage: Bacteria > Acidobacteriota > Vicinamibacteria > Vicinamibacterales > CAVVIG01 > DATNBT01. The sequence goes on along the minus strand of DATNBT010000242.1, from coordinate 564 downwards.
GCTCCCCATCCTTCTGAGGACATATACGAGAAGGATGGGGCGCCGGGATGCAGGGCTTAGGGCTGAGGGCTTACTTTTCCTCCGCCTGGACGCTGGTGGACGGCCCCATGCCCGAGATCAGCAGCAGGCAGGGCTCGTCTTTCGCGCCGTCGTAGTGGATTTCCTTCGCGTGATGGACGACGAAGCTGCCGGCGGGGACCGGCTTGAACCCGGCCGGATCGTATTTCGCGCCGGTCTGCACCCACCACGTCCCCTGCAGCACCTGGACATAGCGATCGTGCTGATGGAAGTGCGGGTGGCTGTTGTTGTGCGGCAGCCACTTCTGCAGGACGACGTAGTAGCCCTCTTTCGAGGGGTCGCCGTAGAGCGTCGCGGTTTCGGCGGCCGCGGTCTTGTTCCACTTGATGTCGGACGGCAGCGTGATCGTGATCGCCTTCGGGTTGAGATCGCCGATCGCACGGCCGGAGGCAGACACGGCGTGCCCGCTCATCCCGGCGCAGATGGCGAGCGTGACGGCGGCGAACGCGATTCGATAGCGGAGCATAAAGACCTCCCTTAGTCGTG
>DATNBT010000241.1:0-3811 GCA_035571855.1 Vicinamibacterales bacterium | reverse complement strand
CGATCGCCCCGTCGCCGTCGGCCTGCGCGATCGCGTGCGCCGCCCATTCACCCGACAGCAGCGCGAAGTAGATGCCTTCCCGCGTGATCGGATCGACGAGACCGGCGGCGTCGCCGACGAGATACCAGCCGGCTCCGCACGTCTCGAGCGACGCGAAGCGTTGCGCGGACAGCGATGGAATGGGCCAGGAGTACGGCTCGAGCGCGCCGCGATCGAGTTTCATCCTGCGGATCCACGCGAGCGTTCGTTCCCGCAGCGCCGCGGCCGTGATGCCGGCATCGGCCTGCGCGCAGATGCCGACGGCGAGATGTGTCGGACGTGGAAAGGACCAGATGTAGCCGGGCGGGTCGGCGACAAACTCGATGAGGATGCTGTCGTTCGCGTTCAGAGGTTCAGCGTTCAGCGGGCGGTGAACGAAATAGCCCGTGGCGATTGAAAAATCCGCGCGCGCGAATGGCTGCGACATCCGGCGTCGCACGAGACTCGTCGGTCCGTCGGCGCCGACGACGGCGGACGCGCGGAGCGTCCCGCCGTCGCTCGTCCGCACGGCGAACGCCGCGCCGTCGCGGCGGACGTCCACCGCTCGCGCGCCTATGACTCGCGCGCCGGCGGACGCGGCGGCGTCGAAGAGGACCCTGTCGAAGTCGGCGCGGCTGGCGACGACGAGGTCGGCGTCGCCGAGCGCGACGCTCGTCGAGACGTCACGCGCCGAGTCGACGAAGGTCGCTTGGCGGATGCGGCAGCAGGGCAGCGTCGCGCGATCGACGGCGTCGGCGACGAGCGCGAGCGCGCGGCCCGTCACGCCGCCGCCGCAGGGCTTCTCGCGCGGATGCGAGCCGTCGACGATGGTCACGCGCGCGCCGAGACGCGCGAGCGTCCGCGCCGTCCAGGAGCCCGCCGGCCCGCCGCCGATCACCACGACGTCAGTCACCGTGATAAATTACACGGCATGGTTGACGCGCAGACAGAGCGATTCACCGTGGGCGTGTTTCAGGACCTCGCGTGGGCGCAGAAGGGCGTGAACGCGCTGAAGCAGGCCGGCTTTCCGGTCGAAACGCTGTCGATCCTCATAAAAGAAGGCCCGGACGCGGCGGCGTTCATCGAACGCGAGCTCGGTGCCGCGGCGGTGAAGGTGGATCTCGCCGGCATCGGCGGCGCCGTCGGACGCGGGCCGCTCCTGCCGACGCTCGGGACGACGGAGCTCCCCAAGCTCGGGCTCGCCGGCACGATGCGTAAGGTCGGCTTTCAGGCGCACGACGGGCGCATTTTCGACACGCTGACCGGCCGCGGCGGCGTGCTCGTCGCGATACAGAGCGAACCGCGCGCCGCCGACGCCCTCGCCATCCTGCACTCCTACGGCGGCGGCAACGCCGCCATCGGCGCCTGGACCGGCCGCGTCTAGAAAAGCGGTCGGTTGGGTTGCAAACCGTCGCGCCCGTTTACAAGTCTTAATAAACACGCCGGAAACCTGAGGCATTCCTTTTGCAGCCTCACTTCGCTGTTGTCCGGTCTGCACTCGTGCGCGAAAATACTTCGAGCTACGTATATACAGCAGGTATGAGCGACCCCAAGGTCGGCCCGCCCGGCGAAACCCGCATGAACACCTCCGCGGGACACCTGTCCATTCACATGGAGGGCGACCACCCTGCTGAAGTCGAGTTCTCGTTCGACCGCGAGCCGAAGCGCCTGAGCGCGGCCGTCATCGCATCGGCGATCATCGACGTCTCGTTCTTCGTTCTCCTGGTGCTGGCCAGCCGCTATCATCCGGCCGCCGCGGCGAACGCGCTGCTCCCTGAAGAACCGAATAAGAACATCATCTGGCTGAGCGAGCCCGGTCCCGGCGGCGGCGGTGGTGGCGGCGGCAACAAGATGAAGGAGCCGCCGCGCAAGGCGGAACTCCCCGGCAAGGACAAGCTCACCGTTCCCGTGGAGAAGAAGCCGGACCTTCAGCAGCAGGCCAAGGTCGAGCCCAATCCGATCGAACAACTCAACATCCCCGCGAAGGAGCTCGCGTCGGCTGTCGACTCGTTGCCAGGCGCTATCGAAGCTCCGCCAGGGCCGCCGAGCATTTCTCAAGGCAGCGGATCGGGCGGCGGCGCAGGCACGGGCACGGGCACGGGCATCGGACCCGGCAACGGATCGGGTCTTGGTCCGGGTTCAGGCGGCGGCACCGGCGGCGGCGTCTACAAGCCGGGCAACGGCGTGACGACCCCGATTGTCCTGAAGGAAGTGAAGCCGCAGTACACCTCCGACGCGATGCGCGCGAAGGTGCAGGGGTCGGTGTGGCTCGAGTGCGTCGTGCGCCCGGACGGCAGCGTCGGCGACGTCAAAGTGATTCGCTCGCTCGACTCGACGTTCGGTCTGGATCTCGAGGCGATGAAAGCGGCCCGCCAGTGGCGCTTCCGTCCCGGCATGCGGATGGGCGAGCCCGTCTCGGTCCAGGTGATCATTCAGTTAGACTTTACCCTCCGCTAAAAACAAAAGGCCCGCCGGTTTCCCAGCGGGCCTTCAGTACTTCTCAGTTCTAACTTCTAACTTCTTACTTCTAGTACATGCCGCCCATGCCGCCGCCGTGGCCGCCCGGCATCGGCGCTTCCTTCTTCTCTTCAGGAATTTCCGACACCAGCGCCTCCGTCGTCAGCAGCAGCGACGCGATGGACGACGAGTTCTGCAGCGCCGAGCGAACGACCTTCGCCGGGTCGATGACGCCGGCCTTCACCAGGTCTTCGTAGGTGTCGGTCAGCGCGTTGAACCCTTCGGTGTCCTTCATCTCGCGCACTTTCTGCACGACAATCGAACCCTCGAGGCCCGCGTTGGTGGCGATCCACCGCAGCGGCTCTTCGATCGCGCGCTTCACGATGTTCACGCCGATCTGCTGGTCGCCGGCGAGCTTGAGGCTCTCGAGCACCTTGCCCGCGCGGATCAGCGCGACGCCGCCGCCGGGGACGATGCCTTCTTCGACGGCCGCCTTCGTCGCGTGCATCGCGTCTTCGACGCGCGCCTTCTTCTCCTTCATCTCGGTCTCGGTGGCCGCACCGACCTTGATGACGGCGACGCCGCCGACGAGCTTCGCCAGCCGCTCCTGCAGCTTCTCGCGATCGTAGTCCGAGGTCGTTTCCTCGATCTGCGCGCGGATCTGCTTGACGCGGCCTTCAATCGCGTTGGACGCGCCGCCGCCCTCGACGATCGTCGTGTTGTCCTTGTCGATGACGACCTTCTTGGCCTTGCCGAGGTCGTCGAGCTTGATGTTCTCGAGCTTGATGCCGAGATCTTCGGTGATCGCGCGTCCGCCGGTGAGGATCGCGATGTCCTCGAGCATCGCCTTGCGGCGATCGCCGAAGCCCGGCGCCTTGACGGCGGCCGCCTGCAGCGTGCCCCGCAGCTTGTTCACCACGAGCGTCGCGAGCGCTTCGCCCTCGATGTCCTCCGCGATGATCACGAGCGGACGGCCGAGGCGCGCCACCTGCTCGAGCACCGGCAGCAGGTCTTTCATCGAGCTGATCTTCTTCTCGTGGATCAGGATGACCGGGTTCTCGTACACGGCCTCCATGCGCTCGGCGTCGGTCACGAAGTACGCCGACAGGTAGCCGCGATCGAACTGCATGCCTTCGACCACGTCGAGCGAGGTCTCGAGCGTGCGGGACTCTTCGACGGTGATGACGCCGTCCTTGCCGACCTTGTCCATCGCGCCGGCGATGATCTTGCCGATCGTCTCGTCGTTGTTCGCCGAGATGCTGCCGACCTGCGCGACCATGTTGCCGCTGACGGGCTTCGACATCTTCTTGATTTCGGCGATGACGGCTTCGACGGC
>DATNBT010000240.1:0-7615 GCA_035571855.1 Vicinamibacterales bacterium | reverse complement strand
CGCGCCAAGCCGCAGAAGGAAAGTCGTACCGCTCTTCATCGTTTTCATTTGACCGCCTTGGAGAAAGAAACAGACTGAATGCGTTCGGAACTCGACAAAAGCAAAACGGAAGCCAGACGAGCGCCCGGCGGAATCCGTCCGCGGGATGAAAAGCCTAAATATTGTGCGTGTCGTCAGATGCGCGGGGCGGGCGGCGGTCACAAGTCAGAACCATATTGTCGGCAACGCACTGCGATGAGACATATTTGTGCGGAATAGGCGGCCGGGCCCTTCCACCCTTTCGGGCGCCTTGAACGCAATGCGAGACATTAATGTAGTGAGGCCTCAATTGCCGTACTCTTTTGTGCCAATGCTTGCGGTGTCCTTATTCTGGTGACCCGCCACGCGGCCGGATTTCCCGGAAAATCCGCGGGATCTTCGCGCTGACACCCGGTCAGCCTCCTTGGCGTTGCGCTTGCAGTCCCGCCGTGCTGACACGCTGGCAGGACCATCTTTCAAGGAGTCTCCATGGCCGCTGAAACACCGACGAAGCCGCCGACAACGCTCGGCCTGACGGGCCTGACATCGAACGCGATGGCGCTGATCGCGCCCGGCGCGTTCCTCTGGCTGACGTTCTTCATTCAAAGCGCGTACGGCGCGCCTCTCGCCGCGCAGGGTATGTGGTTCGGCATCCTGGCTGCCGTCGTCCTCTGCCTCGCGACGGCGATCGCGTACGCCGAGCTGTCGAAACTCTATCCCGGCGCCGGTTCGTCGTACTTTTTCGCGGAGCAGGCGTTCCTGTCGAAGGCGAAGTCGAAGAAGTTCGCGCGCATCGCGAAGTTCACCGTCGGCTGGGCGAGTCATCTGTACTACTGGGGCTACCCGGGACTGATGGTCGGCGTCACCGCGCTCGTCGTCGGCTACGTGATGGGCCAGCTCTGGCCGGCCACGTTCAGCGCCGCAGTGCCGAGCCCCCTGTTTATGATCGTGTTCTGCCCAATCTTTGCGTTTGCCGTCGCTTACATCGCGTATCGCGGCGTCGGCGGCACAACGGCGGTCAACGCGGCGATTAACATCATTCAGATCGGCGCGCTGCTCGTGTTCTCGTTCATGGCGATTGGCTATCGCGTGAACCACCCGGAGGGTTCGCGCGGCTGGACGCTCGACCCGTCAGGCAATCCAATCAACGTGACGTTGAAGGTCGACGCCAAAGGCACGCCCGTAAAGGATGCGCAAGGAAACTTCGTCGCCGACAAGAACCCCGACGGCACCGACAAGCCGTTCCTGGTGAGCTACGCGCCGGAAGGGGCGATGCCGACGGTGCCGGATCCCGCGGATCCCAAGAACAAGATCACGCAGTTCCAGTACCACACGTCGGCGAAATCCGTCGTCCAGCCGCACGCCTTCTCCTACATGATCATTCAGGCGTGCATCGCGATTCTGATTCTCGTCGGCTTCGAATCGGTCACCGCGATGGGCGAGGAGGCGAAAAACCCGCAGCGGGATATTCCCAGGGCGGTCGTGCTGTCCCTGCTGATTCAGGGCGTGTTCTGCTACACGATTGAATACTTCGCAGCGAATTACTTTCTACATAACGGGTATCAGATCAGCAACGCGCTCGGGTCGGCCGCGCCTGTCGGCGACATGATGATCATCGTCGGCACCTGGCTCTTCGGCAGCCCGGCCGCCGGCAAGGCGTTCATGCTCGTGCAGGCGTTGACCGTGTTCCTCGCCCTGATCGGCACGACGCTGTCGTGCATGGCGACCGCCGCACGCGTCACCTACGCCATGGGACGCGACAAGGAAGTGCCGGAGCACTTCGGCCTGCTGCACGGCGAGAAGCTCACGCCCCACCGCGCCATCTGGACGCTCGCGTTCATCTCGTCCATCGTGGCCATCGTCGCGGTCGCGTTCAACTTCGCCGGCCCGGCGGCGCTCGCCGACGACGTGGTGAAGGGACTGCCGCAGAACGTCTGGTACAGCGTCGGCATCTTCAGCAACGCCACGGCGACGAAGATTCCGCAGAGCCTGCTGGTCGTCACGCTGATCAGCAACTTCGGAACGTTCCTGCTCTACATGATGACGTGCATTGTCGCGATGCTCGCGTTCCAGGAGCACCAGACGTTCAACAGTTTCAAGCACGTCGTGGTGCCAATCTTCGGGTTGCTTGCGAACTTAGCCTGCATGCTCTTCTACCTGGTCGGTCCGTTCACCGTCCCGGGCATGAGCGCGAAGGAGCCGTTCTTCGCCCTCGGCGGCGTGGCGTTGTGGGGCCTCTACGGACTCGTGTACTTCATGCGGTCGTCCAAAGCCCAGGGCAAGGCGATCCTGCATCCGGCGGGCGTAACGACTCGCTAAGGCAGGCCTTCCTCGTCGGGATAGGCAAGCATTCCAAACTGCGTGAGGTCGAGGCCCTCAGCCTCGACCTCCGCATCCACCCGCATACGCCAGTTCGCGTTGATCACACTGAACACGACGTACGTCGCGCCGAAGGCGTACACCGCGCATGCGGTCGCGCCGGCGATTTGCGCCAGGATCTGCATCGGACCGTTCCAGGCGGCGACGCCGGCGGCGACGGTGCCCCACCAGCCCGCATAGCCGTGAACGGCAATTGATCCGCACGGATCGTCCACGCGCAGCTTCTTCTCGTTGAACAGCACGCCGCCGCAGGCAATCAGCCCGGCCACGACGCCGATGAAGAGAGAGGACTGCGGGCCGACGAGCGGCCCCGACGCGCTGATCGCCACCACGCCGGCAAGCAGGCCGTTGCACGCCATCGAGATGTCGGGCATGCCGTACGAGAACGTCCAGAACGCCATCGCGGCCGCCGCGCCGCCGGTGGCGGCCAGGATCGCGTTCATCGCGAGGGCCTCGCCGGAAATCGAATTGGGCGGAAGCCGCGCGATGAGGAGTGCCATCCAGCCGGTCAGCACGATCACACTGCCGACGCCGACGAACACGATGTTGTGAGCGAGGAACGGACGAGGCTGTCCGTCGCGGCCGTACTTGCCGACGCGCGGGCCCAGCACCTTCGCGAGCGCAAGCGCCGCAAAGCCGCCGAGCGAGTGGACGACGCTCGAGCCGGCGAAGTCCATGAACCCATGCCGCGACAGCCAGCCGCCGTGCCAGGCCAGACGCGCGAACGCCGGATACAGCAGCGCCGCCAGAAAGATCTCGGCGACGATGAACGCACGGAACGAGATGCGTTCGCAGACCGCGCCGACGAGGATGTATCCCGCGACGAGCATGAGCGCGAGCTGAAGAAACTGATCGCCGCCGGCTTCGATCCTGCGGCCCAGGAGGAAGTACGCGATCGTCGAAATGACCAGCGCCGAGAACGTCAGCATCACGAGATGCGCGGCGTTCTTCTTCCGCACGAGACCGCACGTCAGCAGCGCGAATCCTGCCTGAACGAACAGGCCGATCAGCGTGGCCGTGAGCAACACGTGAGCATCCGTTCAAACGACGCGGTGAGAGCGAGCTCGTCGGCCTCGCCGAGCTTCGCGTCGCCCTTGCGCAGGTGAAAGACGTCGATGGCGCGGCTGCCTTCGGTCGAGATCAGCACCAGGTCGACGGCGAATCCGTGCTCCGAGATCACGCGGCTGATCCGATGCAGCAGCCCGGGCGCATCGTCGGCGACGAGCTCGAGGATCGTGTATCTGGGCGACGAGTCGTTGTCGAAGTAGAGCACGGGCGAGGTCGGGGCCGCCGCGCGGGTGGCTCCGGCCTGCAGCTTCTCGCGAAGCATCGCGCTGATGTCGACGCGGCCGGCGATCGCGTCCGACAGCAGCGGATCGAGCTGAGGCCGCACGAGGCAGCCCTTGCGATCGGTGAACTGCACGACGTCGACGATCAGGCCGCCGCGGCTCGTGAACGCGTTGCCGCGAAGGATGTCGAAGCCGAAGTACGACAGGACGCCGCAGATGTTCGAGAACAGGTACGGCTTGTCGAGCGTGACGACCGTCAGCTCCCAGACGTCGGATTTCCGGTGCAGGAAGAAGTGGACGTCGTCGGCCGTGATGTCGCGGGCGAGACGCACGTGGTTGTAGATCCGCTCGGATTCGAACAGCGTGAGATACCGTCGCGGAAGCCCCGTGAGGAACGACGTGAGCTCCTGTTCGGCGATGTCGTGCGGCCGGTTGGCGCTGAGCGCCGACATCGCGCTCTCGTGCGTGTCGATGACCTCGTCGCCGTACGTCATCGTCATGTGGTTGTACGTGTCGACGAACAGCCGCCAGAGGACTTCGGCCTTCCAGGGCGTCAGCGCATCCGCCGACACCGCGCTGAGGTCGGCGACCGTCAGCAGGCACAGCATCTTCAGCCGCTCTTCCGAATTGAACAGCTCGACGAATTTCGAGATGACGCTCGGATCGCTCGTGTCCTGACGGAACGCCATCATCGACATCTGGAGCTGATTCCGGATCAGGAACTCGACCGTCTGTCGCGCGTCGCCGGAAATGCCGAGCGAGTCGAGCGCCGACTGATCGTCGTGGCACAGGAGGGCGAACGAGAGGAGCGACGGCGCGTCGAGCTCCCGCAGCATCGTGCCGAAACGCTCGGCGTTGACCGAGGTCTGCGCGTCGAGCTGTTCGAGCCGCTCGATTGCGTTCGTCGCGTGCGTGAGCCCGCCCTCCGGAAAGAATGCGCCGAGCCGGCGATCGCGCTGCAACTCCCGCAGCGCGGCGGCGAGGCCGCGCCGCGGCCGCAGCAGCTCGATGAGCTGCGCGCCGTCGCGCGCGTCGAGCGCGGCGCCGATGTCCGCCGCCAGCGGCGACGACGCGGACGGCGGTTCCGCCGTCGCGGGCGCCGCGGCAGCCGGATCCGGCGTGCTTCGACGCCGACCCTGGAAGAAATCGTGCAACGCGGAGCGCGCGCTCTTGAAGAGATCAGCCATGGGCGCGATGGCTCAGCATGAAGAAGAGCAGGAAGAACAGCGCGATTGGCACGAGCGCGGTGAGGAGCGCGATGCGCACGATTCGCCAGGTGCGCTTCGCCATCACCGGCACCTGCAGCCGGCTCGCGCGGCCGGTGACGTGCACGTGTTCCGGCCGATCGAGGTCGGCTTTGAACGCCGCCGCCGATGCGTAGCGATCCTCAGGATTCCTCGCCATCGAGTGCAGGACGATCTCCTCGACCTCGGGACGAATCGACGGATTCTGCACGCGCGGCGCCGCCGGATCGCCGACCAGCCGCGCGTTCATCACCGCGTACGCGTTCGGTCCTTCGAAAGGGAGCCGGCCGGTCAGCATCTCGTACAGAATCGCGCCCAGGCTGTAGATGTCCGTGCGCTGATCGCCGCGCTGGCCCTTGACCTGCTCGGGCGCCATGTAGTCGGGCGTCCCGAGCGTCGGCGAAAAACCGCCGAACGTAATGCGCTTGCTCGACGCCGCCTTCGCGATGCCGAAGTCCATGATGCGCAGCGAGCCGTCGTTGCAGAGCATCACGTTCTGCGGCTTGAGGTCGCGATGGATCACGTCGTGCGTGTGCATGTAGTCGAGCGCGTCGCACAGACGGCTCGCGATCTGCAGCGCGTCCTTCTCCGGCATCGGGCTCGTGACCTGCATCACCTCGTCGAGCGTCTGCCCCTGCAGGTACTCCATGACGAGGTACGGACGGCTGCGCGCGCCGGGATCGACCGGAATGATCCTGATGATCCCCGGATGATTCAGCTGGCGGCCGATCTCCTCTTCGCGCTCGAAGCGCGAGAAGAACGCCGGGTCGCTCTCGAGCTTCAGGTGCGGCACCTTGAGCGCGACGAGCGTGCCGCTCTTGAGGTCGGTGGCCTTGTAGACCGAGCTCATGCCGCTGCGGCTGATGATGTCGATGATCTCGAACCGTTCGTCGAAGACCTGGCCCACCTGCGGCTCATCCGACGCGGGCTTCGACACCGGCGCGTAGTAGGCGACCGCCCCGCGGTAGTACCCGACCCGCTGCACGTTGTCGACGCGCAGCACCTGGACCGAGATGTTGTCCTCCGATCCACGCTTCGTCGCCAGCTGCGACAGCTGCTCGCACGCCGACACGGGCGGCATCCGGCTCACGTAATCGCGAATCTCGTTTTCGGTCACGCATCCATGCAGGCCGTCGCTGCACTGGACGACGATGTCGCCGTTGCGGAGGACTTCGCGCGCGTAGTCGACCTGCACGGTGGGATTGGCGCCGATGCTTCGCGTCAGCAGGCCCCGCAGCTCGCTGGTCATCGCGTCCTGCTTCGAGATGAGGCCCATCTTCACCTGCATCGCGACGTACGCATGGTCGGCGGTCAGCTGTTTGATCGTGCCCTGCCGCACCAGATAGGAACGCGAGTCCCCGACGTGGCCGACCGCTACCTCGTTGCGGCGGAAGAGCGACACGGTCAGCGTCGTCGCCATGCGATCGGTGCCGCCCTGCGCCATGCCGGCGTCGTAGACGGCGAGGTTGGCGGCGTTGAACATCCGCCAGAGCAGCTGGTTGTCGGTGGTGGACGGATCGGCTTCCTGAAACACTTTCAGCGCCGTGTCGATGGCGAGACGGCTGGCGATCTCGCCGAATCCCTGGCCGCCGACGCCGTCGGCGAGCAGCGCCACCGCGCCGCGCGTCGTGCGGGCCTGATCGGTCTCCGGCTCCCAGTACGCGACGTAGTCCTCGTTGTGCGGCCTGACGGGGCCGGTCGACGAGAGCTCTCCGTAAGTGATCTTCACGCGGAACACGAAGTATGCCACGGGTATGCGGCGCAGCGAGTACGATCGGACGCTGATGAATTTCGCCGCTGGAGCCGCCGCCGTCGTTGTGGCGATCGCCGCCGCGCGCGCGGGTGGATTTGCCGCCGAGCGCCTGCGGCAGCCGGCCGTGCTCGGGGAGCTCGCGGCGGGACTGGTCCTCGGCAACCTCGTCCTGATCGGTCCGCGGACATTCGAGTTTCTCAAGACCGACGAGGTCCTCGGCTTCGCGTCCGGCGTCGCCGTCATCGTGCTGCTGTTTCACGCGAGCGTCGGCTCGACGATCGGCGACATGAAGAAACTCGGCGCCGCGGCGCTGCTGACGGCGGCGTGCGGCGTCGCCGGCTCCTTCGCGGCCGCGTGGCTGGCCGTGCGCTGGCTGTTGCCGTCGAGTGCATCGTTCGCGACGACGTTCGTCGCCGCGAGCGTGACCGCGACGAGCGTCGGCGTCACCGCGCGCGTGCTGCGGGATCTCGGTCAGGCGCGAAGCCGTACGGCGCACTTCATCCTTGCCGCCGCCGTCATCGACGACCTGATCGGCCTGCTCGTGCTCGCGGTCATGACCGCCACAGGCGCGGTCGGTCTCGTCCTGCTGAAAGCGGCGGTATTTCTCGTCGGTGGACTCGGCGCCGGCATGTTCGTGTCGCCGAGGCTGCTGTCACTGGCGTCGCGGTCGATGTCGGCGGTGCTCCTTGCGGCCGCGCTCGCCTTCTGCTTCGCGATGGCGTGGCTCGCGAGCCTGTTCGGCCTCGCGCCGATCGTCGGCGCTTTCGCCGCGGGTCTCATCGTCGAAGAGTGGCACTACAAAGACTTCATCGATCGCCGCGAGAAGACGCTCGACGATCTCCTCGCACCCCTCGCGCGATGGCTCGTCCCGATTTTCTTCGTCGCGATCGGCATTCGGACCGATCTCTCAGGACTTCGCAGCCCGTCCGTCG
>DATNBT010000239.1:0-3457 GCA_035571855.1 Vicinamibacterales bacterium | reverse complement strand
ACCGCGTCGGGCGCGCACGCGGATGCCGGGGGCGCCCATGCCGGCGCCGGCCTGCGCCTGTATTTCTGACCTTTGCGGAATTCGCTGACCCACTTTTAAGCTCAACCGCGCGTTAGCGGGTGTATAGTCCCCCCGCCTGGGCACGTCGGGGGCCTCGCCTGGGAACCAGTTGAAAAGGTTGGGTGCTTCTGTGTCGCTTGCCGGTGGCCGTCCGCCTGACTACGTCGTCACGTCAGTCGACGACCGGCGGGCCACGATCGTCGACGTCATTCGCGGCGCGCGCCGCGAGATCGCGTTGTCGCTCTTCCGCTGCAACGACGACGAGGTGCTCGACGCGCTGCAGGCCGCGACGGCGCGGGGCGTCGAAGTCAACATGCTGGTGACGTCGCGCGTCAAGGGCGGCCCGAAGAAAATCAAGAAGCTCTGGAAAGCGCTCGAACGCACCGGCGCCTCCGTCCACGCCTACAGCGATCCGGTCGTGAAGTACCACGCCAAGTATCTCGTCGCCGACGACGGCCCGGCGATCGTGGGGTCGTGCAACTTCACCCGCAAGTGCTTCAACAAAACCTGCGACGCGCTCGTCGTCACCTACGATCCCGACGTGGTTTGCGGCCTGCGGCAGCTGATGGCGGCCGATCGCGAAGGACGGCCCGCGCCGGCTGCGATTACGCCGCGTTTGATCTTCGGTCCCGAGCGTGCGCGGATGCAGTTGACGGCCCTCGTCAGCGGCGCCCGCTCGAGCATCAAGCTGATCGACGCGAAGATCTCGGACGCCGACATCGTCTCGCGCCTCGAGATGCAGCGGACGGCCGGACTGACGGTCGACGTGTTCGCGTCGAAGCGGCTGGGCGAGTGGAAGTCCCATGGAAAGATCATGCTGCTCGACGGCCGGACCGCCGTGGTCGGCAGCCTCGCGCTGGCGGCGCTGAGCCTCGATCTGCGGCGCGAAGTCGCCATCGTCGTCGACGAGCCGTCGGCGGTTGCGCAGATCGAGCGCCTGTTTCAGTCGATTGAAGCCGCGCCGGTTGCCGGTCGCATCACCGTCGGCGAAGCGTCGCCGGAGGCGCGATGCTGACCTGGATTCTGGCGGCCGCGATCCTCGCGGCCCCGCAGACCGGAGACGACGCGAAGGCGCCGAAGACGCCGAAGAAGGGGGCGTCGGCGACGGCGGCGAAGGCCGAGAAGAAACCGAAGAAGGCGAAGAAGGACAAAGTGGCCAGGGCCGCGCCCGACGAAGACGTCGACGCGTCGGACCCGATCACGGGCGAGCAGCTCGTCGACCTCGCGCCTCCGCGCGCCGGCGGTCCGAAACTCGAATGGAAGCAGCATCCGCAGATGAAGTTCGGGAAGAACTTCACGATCGCGTTCGAAGCACGGCTGCAGGAGGACGCGCACGGCACGCATCCCGACGCGCCTGGCGTCCAGTGTTCCAACGCGACGCTGCCGGAGCCGTGCGACTGGGAGCTTCATCGCAATCGCATCGGCGTCCAGGGCAAGCTCTTCAAGCACATCCAGTTCGAACTCGAGCGCGAGCTGACGGAACAGGAGCTGACGGAAAAGCAGCTGATCAAGGGCGAGACGCCGAAGTCGCAGTGGAAGGACGTGAACGTCAGCGTCGACTATCTCAAGCGCGCGCAGTTCACGGTGGGGAAGCAGAAGGTGCCGTTCGGGCTCGACGAGCTGACCGGCGTCACGCACAACGACTTCGTCTACCGATCGCTCGGCGCGAGCTACCTCGCGCCCGGACGCGACGTCGGCGCGGCCGTCAACGGTCGGTTCTTCAAGCGCGGTTTGAACTACTGGGCGGGCGTCTTCGTGCACGACGGCGACAACGCGCGGTCGAAGAAGATCGAAGGCGGCAACCAGACGTTCGCGGCGCGGGTCACGGGCGAGCCGTTCCGGCACGCGCTGCCCGGGACTCTCGGCACGCTCAACTTCGGCGCCGCGTTTGCGATCAGCGCGCTGTCGGACGACAACTTCCGGCCCAATGGGTTCCGCGGCCGCACGGTGATGGCCCAGGACTACTTCTACGAGTCCGTGTACGTGAAAGGCCTGCGCCGGAGGATGGAGACCGATCTCGACTGGACCGTCGGCCCGGCGTCGGTCCGCGCCGAGTACACGCACGTCCTCGACGGCCGTGAAGGCCAGGGCCTCGACAACGAGAATCTGCCGGACGCGCGGTCGCAGGCGTGGTACATCTCCGGCACGTGGTCGCTGACGGGCGACACCAAGTCGCGCCCGTACAAGGCGAAGAACGATTTTCTCCAGGGCGGCATCGGCGGCGTCGAAGTCGCGGCGCGGTACGAGCGCCTCTGGTTCGACAGCGTCGACGCGCTGTCCACGGGGCCGGCGTCGCGGACGCCGCGCGCGGACACCGTCACCGCCGCCGGCGATCGGGTGCTGACGATCGGCGTGAACTGGACGCTGAACCGGTTCTGGAAGCTGCAGCTGGACGGCATCCGCGAACACCTCGAGAATCCGCTGGTGAATCCCGTGCCCGGTCAGGACGCGTTCTGGAGCCGCGTGCTCCGATTCCAGCTGGTGCTGTAGCCATGACACGACGTCTCTGGATCGCGCTGCTTCTGCTCGTCGCGCTCGGCGCGGCCATCGCGGCGCAGTCGCTGCCCGCGCCGGCTCCCGTTCCGGCGCCGCTGCCGTCCGACCCGCTGTTCGACGACACGGTCGTTCACGACATTTATCTCAGCGTCAACACGAGAGACTGGCAGGCGCTGAAGGATCACTATCTCGACAACACGTACTATCCGGCCAATTTCAAATGGCGGGATCAGACGTTTCGCAACGTCGGCATCAGGTCTCGCGGCCACGCGAGCCGAAGTCCGATCAAACCGTCGCTGCGCATCGACTTCAACCGCTACATCACGGATGGCGAATTCCTCGGGCTGACGGCGATCAACCTGAAAAACAACAGCCAGGATCCCTCCGACGGCCTGCACGAGCGGATCAGCATGCTGCTGTTCAAACTCATGGGCGCGCCGTACATCCGCGAGGCGCACGCGCGGATGTTCATCAACAACGAGTTCGCGGGCCTGTACTCGCTGGACGAGGAACCAGACGGCAAGATGGCACAGCGGCTGTTCGGCGAGAGCGCGGGCAACGTGTACGAGTTCACGTACAACCCCGGCGATTCGCCGTACTACCTCGAGGACCGGGGCACGGATCCGGCGAGTTACGTGCCTGCGCCCTTCGAGCCCAAGACCCACGAATCCGATCCGCATCCGGACGTCATCGAGCAGTTCATCCGCGCCGTCAACGACAGCGACGCCGTCTTCAGGTCGCAGATGCCGACCTACGTGGACTACGTGAACCTGATCAGGCACACGGCGATGGAGATGTTCATCGGCGACCTGGACGGGTACCACGGGCAGTTCGGGGTCAACAACTTCGACGTGTACCGGTACGCCGACGGCAAACGTCTGATGTTGATCCCCTGGGACAA
>DATNBT010000238.1:0-3623 GCA_035571855.1 Vicinamibacterales bacterium | reverse complement strand
TTCGAGGACGCGTGGACGATCGATCCCCGCAACGCCGTCAAGGCGTACTACGTCGCCTCGCGGCCGGACATCGATCCCGCGGCGCGCGCCAAAGCGCGCGCGTTTCTTTCCGCGGAGGTGGGGTCCGGCGTCCGGCGGACAGAGCCGCCACAAGCGCTCCCCTTCGTGACGCTCGACGCGATCGCCGACGGCCTGTCACGCGCGCCCATCGTCGGCGACGAAGCCACCGGCGACGCGTTCGCGCTGCTCGCGGCCGGAAAATTCAAGGACGCGATCGCCGCGCTCATGCGCGGGCCGCGCGCCGATTCTCCGCGTCTCCATTTCGCGCGCGCCCAGGCGGCCGAAGCGACGAACCGGATCGCCGACGCACGCCGCGAGTTCCAGGCGGCGCTCGGCGGCGCGCTGACGGGACGCAGCGTCATCCTCGTCGCGATCGCGCGGCTCGCGCAGGTCGAAGGCGACAGCGACGGCGCCATCGACGCGTTGACGCGCGCGGTGCGGTTGAATCCCAACGACGCGTTCGCGCGGAAGGAGCTGGCCGCGGCGCTCGCCTCCGACAACCGGGCGGACGATGCGCAGGCCGAGCTCGAGGCGGTGCTGCTGATCGACGCGAAAGACGCGCAGGCGCATGCCGCGATCGGACAGCTGCATCTCGACGGCGGACGGTACGAGGACGCCGTCGCCGCGTTCACGCGCGCGCTCGAGCTCGCGCCGGATCGCTTCGAGATCCGCTATTCGCTCGCGACCGCGTACATGCGGCTCGGCAGGGACGCCGACGCGCGAGGGCAGTTCGAGCGGTTCGACGCCGCGCGGCAGGCGGCGCTGGAGAAACGGCGGAAAGAGCTCGCGACCCCATGAGGTTCGTCGCCCTCTTCGCGGCGCTGCTCGTCGCCGCCGACACGCCGCCGCCGCAGTTCGTCGACGTCGCTCGCCAGGCAGGCGTCGTCTTTCATCACGCCAACGGCGCGAGTCCGGAGAAACATCTCATCGAGACGATGGGATCGGGCGCGGTCTTCTTCGATTACGACGGCGACGGCTTCATCGACATCTTTCTGGTCGACGGCCTGTCGCAGCACCGCCTGTTTCACAACAGGGGGAACGGGACATTCGAAGACGTGACCGATCGCTCGGGAATTCAGCGCCGCGTGTACGGCATGGGCGCATGCGCGGCGGATTACGACGGCGACGGCAAGCCGGATCTGTTCATCACCGGCTACGGCGGCAACGCGCTGTACCGCGGGCGCGGCGACGGGACATTTATAGATGTCACGGCCGCCGCGCATGTCGGCGAGGCGACCTGGGGCGCCGGCTGCGCGTGGGCCGACCTCGACGGCGACGGCGATCTGGATCTGTGGGTGACGCAGTACGTGAAGGCCGACCGCAGCATCAACCCGTTCTGCGGGGACCCGGCGAAAGGCCTCCGTTATTACTGCCACCCGCTGAAGTACGACCCGCTTCCCAGCATCCTCTATAGAAATGATGGAAACGGGGGCTTCACGAATGTCTCCACGTCTTCAGGCGTGGGCGCCCTTCGCTCCAATGGCATGGGCGTCCTCGTCACCGACTACGACGGCGACGGCAAGCCGGACGTGTTCGTCGCCAACGACTCGATGCCGAACTTTCTGTTCCACAACGACAGTTCCAGGGCCGGCATGAAGTTCACCGAAGCCGGGCTCGTCACGGGCGTGGCGGTCGGCGCTGACGGCCGCGCGCGCGCCGGCATGGGCATCGACGCGGGCGACTACGACGGCGACGGCCGGCTCGATCTCGTCATCACCAACCTCGACTTCGAGATGCACAGCGTGTATCGCGGCCTCGAGCGCGGCTTGTTTTCGTATGCGGCGACGGAGAGCGGCATCGGCTATCCGACGCTGCCGTTTGTCGGCTTCGGCGTCGCGTTCGCCGACGTGGACAACGACGGCCGGCTCGACGTCGCGATCGCCAACGGCCACATCCTCGACAACGCGCCCCTCTACCGCGCCGGCTCGACGTACCGGCAGCGGCACCTGCTGTTCGAGAATTCGGGGAACGGACGGTTCCGCGAGGTCGGCCGGCAGTCGGGCCCGGCGTTCGCCGTCGATCGCGTCAGCCGCGGGCTGGCCGTCGGCGACATCGACAACGACGGCGATCTCGATCTGCTGGTCAACAACAACGGCGGCGACGCGGAGCTGCTGCGCAATGACGGCGGCAACCGCGCGAACTCGCTGACGATTCGCCTGCGCGGCGCCGCGCCGAACACCGACGCCATCGGGGCCCGCGTGAAGGCGACGACCGGTTCAAGAGTGCAGGTTCAGGAGGTGCGTGCCGGTTCAAGTTATCTGAGCCAGAACGATCTCCGGGCGCATTTCGGTCTCGGCACCGCCGCGCGCGCCGATCGGATCGACGTCGTGTGGCCGTCGGGAAAGACCGATTCGTTTGAAGATGTCGCCGCGAATCAGATCGTGACGATCGACCAGGGCCGGGGAATCGCAGGATCCACCAAGGAGCTTGGTGGGATCAGATAGCGCGCTTGGTGGGATCAAATAGGGTGCTTGGGGATCAGATAGGGTGCTTGGGGATCAGATAGGGTGCCTGATGCGATCGTCGCATCAAGCACGCTATCGAGTCGCATCGGCCGGTAAGTTCTGTCTTACTGTAGGACGCCGCCAACCTCGCTCCGGCCGGAGCCGCTGCATCCCTCGCTGCCGAACCGGATGAACTTCTGCAGCCGCTTGCCGGTATCCACTTCTCCTGTGTAGAGATCGCCGTGCGAGTTGACGCCGACCTGATGCAGCCAGTGGAACTCACCGGTTTCCCGGCCGGCGCGACCCAGGCGTCCGAGCTCCTCGAGCGTGTCGCGCTTGAGGATATAGATGATCTGATTGGTGTTGTCCCCGACGTACAGACACGACTGCTGCGGATCCGTGGAGAAGTTCATCGACACCGCCGATCCGGGCAGCGTCGGCTGCGTCGCGGTCCTGATGGCGACGTGCGTTTCTTTCACGAAGCCGCACTTCCCCGGCTCGCCCGACGGATTGCTGCACGGCTTTCCAAGATTCGGATCGCGCGCGTTGAAAATCTGAATGCGGTCGTTGCCGCGATCGCAGACATAAATGAAGCCGTCCTTGCTGAGCCGCGCGCAGTGCACCGGGTTGCGGAAGAACGCCGGCTTCAGATTGCCCGTGTTGTAGTCGTTGGCCCACACGCCCGCGTCCGCCGCGGCCTTGTCGTCGATCGGGTTGTTGCCGTACGCGCCGAAATGCCCGATGTACTTCCCTGTCGCGGCGTCGACGATCGCGACGCGGCGATTGCCGTAGCCATCCGACACATACATGCGGTTGGTCGACGGATCGACGGTGATGTCCGCCGGCAGAAAGAACAACGGCGTGCGGTTCTTGCCGCCGTCTCTGTTGTTGCTGTCGGGTCCTTTGGCGCCGTGGCCGCCGATCGTCATCACGAACTTCCCGTCCTTGGTGAATTTCAGGATCATGCCGTCGGCGCCGTTGTTCGACGCCCACGCCGAGCCGTTCGGATCGGTGTTCCTGCTGCTGCCGCCGAGATAGACGAAGCCGTTGTGGTCGACGAAGATGCCGTGCTCGCTGGCCGGCCAGACGCAACCGTCTTCCATCCTGCACTTCCCCGGA
>DATNBT010000237.1:0-4083 GCA_035571855.1 Vicinamibacterales bacterium | reverse complement strand
GAGTTGCCGGAAGCGTCGCCGAAGAACTCCGTCGCGCTGAAACTGGTGCCCAGGGCTGCACAAGCCGACTACGACTCGCTCCTGCTCGTCGTCGATCAGCAGTCCCTCGTGCTGCGCACGCTCGTCACGATGGACGGACAGGGCGGACGGTCGTCGATTTCCTTTGAAAATCTGAAGGAAAACGTCAGTCCGGCCGATAAGGACTTCGAGTTCAGGATCCCTCGTGGTGTCGATGTCATCAATGAGACCGCGCATTAACGCCGCCCTCACCGCTGCCGCGCTTCTGCTCGCGCTCGTCGTCGCCGGCTGCGCCGCGGCGACCGCGAGCCGTGCGGGCCGGGAGGCTGAATTCCGGCAGGACTACGACCGCGCGGTCATCGAGTACACGAAGGCGCTGCGGCTCAACCCGAACGACGCCGGCGCACGCGACGGCCTGCAGCGCTCGAAGACGCGCGCGTCCGAAGATCATCTGTCCCGCGCCCGCCGTCTCGCCGCCGTCAACAAGCTCGACGAAGCCGTCGTCGAGTACGGCGTCGCCGCGGAGCTGAACCCGACCAGCAGCGTGATCGACGACGAGATGAAGACGACGCGGAACAAGCTGCGCGCGCGCGTCGCGGTGGCGCGCGAAGGCAAGACGGAGCTGCAGACGCTCGTCGAGAGGACCCGCGATCTGCCGCCGCCAGGACTCGACCTGCCGGCAAACGTCCGCATGCCGGCGTCGCTCACCTTCCGCGATGCCAGCAGCCGCGACGTCTTCACGACGATCGCGCGGTTCGGCGGCATCGGCCTCGTGTTCGATACGCAGTTCCGCGACGCGCCGATCTCGGTCGATCTCCGCAACGCCTCGCTCGAAACGGCGCTCGACACGGTGTCGGCCGCCACGCGGACGTTCTATCGCGTCACGGCGCCCCAGACGGTCGTCATCGTCCCCGACTCGCCGGCGAAGCGGCGCGATTACGAGGAGGAGATCGTCCGCACGTTTTACCTGAGCAACGCGGACCTGAAAGAGACGCTCGATCTGCTGCGCGTCGTGCTCGACGCCCGCCGCGTGTCGCCGATCACGGCGACCAACGCCGTCACGATCAAGGACACGCCCGAGCACATCGCCGCGGCCGCGCGCGTCATCGCCGCGATCGACAAGGCGCGGCCCGAAGTCGTCGTCGACGTCGAGCTGCTCGAGGTCGATCGCACGCGCCTGCTCGAGTACGGCCTGCAGATCGCGTCGCCCGATTCGCCGGGCCTGAACGGATCCGTCACGACGTCGGAGCCGACGCTGACGCTCCAGGCGCTGAAGAACCTCACGCAGTCGAACGTCCTGTTCGCGAATCTGCCCGGCCTGTATTACCGGCTCCTGAAGACGGATACGAACACGCGGACGCTCGCCAATCCGCAGCTGCGATCGTCGGAAGGCGTCACGGCGACCGCGCGGTTCGGCGATCAGATTCCGATTCCGGTGACGACGTTCACGCCGTTCGCCACCGGCGGACTGCCGCAGCAGCCGATCACGTCGTTCAACTACCAGAACGTCGGCGTGAACATCGACATCACGCCACGCACGCATCACGACGGCGACGTCACGCTGCAGCTGAACATCGCCATCACGAGCGTGACGGGAACGGGCACCGGTCCGACCGCGGGCATCCCGACGCTCGGCAACCGCGAAATCAAGACGCAGATTCGTCTGCGCGACGGCGAGACCAACCTGCTGGCGGGCCTCATCCGCGACGACGAGCGGAAGAACATGGACGGCATTCCGGGGCTGAGCGACATCCCCGGCGTCGGCAGGATGTTCGCGCACTCGACGAAGACGTCGAATCAGACCGACATCGTCATGACGCTGACGCCGCACATCGTGCGGGTCCTGGATCTGTCGGAATCGGATCTGCGGCCGTTCAGAGTGTCGAAGGATTCGCTGACGCCGGCAGTCGACCTGCCGAACCTGCTGCTGCCGCCGCCTCCACCCTCAGCCGCACCCGCGGCGCCGGGAACGACGACACCGGCTCCGGCGCCCACGCAGGGCCCCTCACCGACGGCGGCGCCGATTCAGATTCCGCCGACGCGCTGACGCGCGAGACGTCCGTAGTACAGGCCTTCAGGCCTGTCCATCAGACCTGTCCGTCAGGCCTGCTTCTCTACTCTCGCACCAAGACCCTTCAATCGTTCCACGAGCTTCGCGTAGCCGCGCTCGACCGTCTCGAGCGGCGCAATCGTGCTGACGCCGTCCGCAGCCAGCGCCGCCGCGATGAGCGCCATCCCCGAACGGAGGTCGCGGCTGTCGAGCGGGCGGCCTTTCAGCTTCTTCGGGCCGGTGACGATGATGCGGTGGGGATCGCAGAGGAACAGCGGCGCGCCCATGCCGCTCAACTGCTCGAGCGCGAAGAGCCGCAGTTCGTAGAGCCAGTCATGCACCAGCGTCTCGCCCTCTGCCTGCGTCGCGAGGACGGTGATGAGGCTCACCATGTCGGACGGAAACCCGGGCCACAGGCTCGTCGTGATGCGGCCCGCCGCTTTCGGCTTCGACTTGCCGACGCGGAAGGTGGTGTCGTCGAACTCGTGCGCGATGTCCATCTTCCTGAGGACGGCCGCGACGACCTCCATGTCGAGCGCGCGCGCCCCGCGGACCTCGATCTCCCCTCCCGTGACGGCGGCGACGACCGCCCAGCTTCCCGCTTCGATGTAATCACCGCACAGCGCGTGCGCCGCGCCGCTGAACTTCGTCGTCCCCTCCACCTGAATCGTCGGCGTGCCCGCGCCGGTCACGCCGGCGCCAAGCTTCTGCAGAAACTCGCAGAGCTCGACGACGTGCGGCTCACAGGCGGCGTGACGGATTTCCGATCGCCCGTTCGCCGCGGCCGCCGCGAGCAGCGCGGTCTCGGTGCCGGTCACCGACGCTTCGTAGAGGTAGATGGACGCCGGCTTCAGGCCGTCGGGCGCGTCGAGCAGATGTCCCGGGCCGGGGTGAATGCGGGCGCCCATCGCTTCGAGCGCTTCGAGGTGCGTCGCGATGGATCGGCGCGCCGGAAAATCTCCGCCGGGCAGCGCGAGCTGCGCGCGGCCGCGGCGCGCCAGCAGCGGTCCGATCAGCAGCACGGATCCGCGAATGCGTCCGACGAGCTTCGCATCAGGCTCGTCCTTGGTGACCTTCTGGCACCGGACGCGAACGGTGGACGTCCCGATGCCTTCGACCTTGGCGCCGAGATCGATGAGCAGCTGCGCCATCGCCTCGACGTCCTTGATGCGAGGCATGTTCGTCAGCACGCACTCTTCGGTCGTCAGCAGGCACGCCGCGAGCAGCGGCAGCGCGGCGTTCTTGTTGCCTTCGACCTCGATCGAACCCGACAGGCGCTGTCCGCCTTCAATCTGAAGAATCGACATTACGCTCCAAGGTAGACAATCTCCTCGCGGAGTTCCACGCCAAACTTGCGCCGCACCTCGTCGCGGCAGCGCTCGATCAGCGCCCGGATATCCTTCGCCGTCGCGCGGCCGTCGTTGACGATGAAGTTGCCGTGCGCGGGCGAGACGCGGGCGCCGCCGGCCGCCGCGCCCTTGAGCCCCGCGCGGTCGACGAGCGCACCCGCCGACCACGGAATGCCCTCCGGCACCACGTCGCGGCCGCGCTGCGGGTTCTGGAAGATGCAGCCGGCGCTCGGCGTGTCGAGCGGCTGCGTCCGTTTACGGAAGGCCAGCGACTCTCTCGCGATCCGCCTCAGCGCATCGGGATCTCCGGACGACACGACGAAATCCGCCGACAGCAGAATCTCTCCGCTGCGCTGAAGACGGCTCTCATCGTACCCGAACGCCATGTCGCCGCGGGCCGCTTCGATCACGCGGCCGTCGCGCGTGGCCAGGCGGACCGACTCGATGAGGTCGCCGATCAGCCGGCCGCCGAAATGCGCGTTGCCGAAAACGGCGCCGCCCACGGTTCCCGGAGTACCCGCCCACGCTTCGAGCCCGGCGCAGCCGCGCATAATCGTCCAGCGCACGAGGCCGTTGATCGTCGTCGCGGCATCGGCTCGCACGCGGTGGTCGTCGACCCTGGAGATTTCGCCGCCGCGCGTGCGGATGACCAGTCCGCGAACACCG
>DATNBT010000236.1:0-5552 GCA_035571855.1 Vicinamibacterales bacterium | reverse complement strand
GAGCGCTCACCGCCTGATTGCCTGCGGCGTCGCGTGCGACTGCCGTCAGCGTGTGGCTGCCGTTGGCCGACGTCGAAGTGTTCCACGAGAGGGAGTACGGCGCGGCGGTGATCTCGACGCCGAGATTCGCGCCGTCGAGCTGGAACTGGACGCCGGCCACGCCGACGTTGTCCGCGGCGTTCGCACTCACGGTGACCGCGCCCGACACCGTCGTCGCCGCGGGCGCCGTCAGGGACACCGTGGGAGGCGTGCCGTCCGGCGTGCTGAACGTGACGTCATCGGACAGGGCGAGATTGCCGGCGGCATCGGCCGACCGGACGCGCACGTGGTACAGCGTCGGACCAACCAGCCCGGTCAGATTGACGGCATGCGCCGTGACGAGCGCTCCATTCAACGCGGTCGTGCTGCCATATGCCGTCGTGACGCCGTAGTCGACCTGCGAATCGCCCGGCTCGTCGGTGGTCCAGGTGATTGTCGCGCCTGAAGCCGTGATCGACGACACGACCACGTTCGAAATGACGGGCGCCGTCGTGTCGGCTCCGACGGTGAAGGTGACCGGAGCGCTCGTCGTCCTGTTTCCCGCGAGGTCGCGCGCGACGGCGGTCAGCGTATGAATGCCGTTCGCCGCGGCAGGGCAGACGGTCGTCGGCATGGCGCCCGTCGTGATGGAGCTCACGAGCGTCGTGCCGTCGGCGCTGTTCATCGCCGTGGCATCGAGAGGATTGGCCGCGGCCATCCCGGCGTATTCATGAATCTCGAGCCGGCGTGCGGCGGGCGACGCGCCGGTGAATCGCGCCGTGACGGTTGTGGCGCCGGCGGCCGCGTTCGGTGCATAGAAAATCGCGAGGCTCTGACCGAGCGTCGCGTCATACGCGGACGTGGCGGCCGCGTACACGTTGCTCCGGTTATCGGTGACGCTCACCGGCGAACTGCCGCTCCATGCGACGGCGACGACCAGCAGATGGCCGGCCGCGACGTTCGCACCGAACGCTTTGTTGATCGAGCTGCTGCCGCTGTTGCTGGTTGCGGAGGCGCCCTGCACATACACGGGCGTCGTGGCGGCTTTGAACGCCGCCATATGCGCGGCGTAATGCGTCGCCGCGCTGAACGTGAAGGCCGCGCTGGCCGCACCACTCGTCGTCCGGATGCTGTCGATGCTGACCGTGTCGGCGCCCGTGCAGCCCGAGCAGGAGACGGCCAGCCGTCTCGTGAACCCGTTGCCGGCGGAGATGGTCATTCCTGCGAGCTTGACCTTGACGGCGCCGAAGACGAGGTCGCTCGACCCATGCGTGTTCCAGCTGATCGAATACGGCGCGAGCGTTTTTTCCACGCCCAGCGGGTTGCCATCGAGTAAAAACTGGACGCCGGCGACGCCCGTGTCGTCGGTCGCGTCCGCCGTGACGTTCACCGTCCCGGTCACGGCTCCGCCGGGGGCCGGCGATGTGATCGACACCGACGGCGGCGTCGTATCCGTCTGGGCGACCGCTGCTTGCGCCGCGACCAGATCAGTGAGCGCGACGGCGACGACGAACGCGATGCGCACGATGGTTCTGCTCGAGTGAGGGCCCGCGGCCATTGACGCTCTCCTTCAAAAGTGAGTCCCGTACGCAGAGCTCTCCCGTTCGCAGCCGAATCCGGATCTCGACCTATCTGTGGCCGTGCATGTACCCGTCACGTTGACGGGGTTTGTCGTTGTGGGGAAGAACTCCGCTCGGGCTTGCCGATGAGCAAGCGCGGGGCCAGCGCGCTCAATCGCGCAAGTGCGTGACTCTTGCGCGCGAATGAGGTCCTGTCAGGGCGGTTCGTTCAGACAGTTTTGCGCCGGCGGAAACAGATTCGTGCGCGGCTACGGCACTCTGAAGGCACCGGGCGGTGGCGGAATGATGCGCGTCTCGACGGGCGCCGGCAGCTGCGGAATCCAGTTGTAAGGAATCCGGTACGCCCGGTAGACGGCGTTCGACGCGTTCGCGCCCGCGAACATCGGGAACATGTACTCCCACACGATCGCGCCGTCCTTCGTCACCTCGAACATCCGTCCGGGCGCGCCGGCGTCGATCAGCGTGTCGCCGTTCGGCAGCCGCTGCGCGCTGCTGATGTTCGTGCTGAAGAACCTCGGATTCGTGTAGGACCACACGAGTGCGAGCGTCACCGGGTTGATTTCGAGCACGCGCGACGTCGGCCGCACGAACGCGCCGCGCCCCTCTGGCGCGATCGGATTGGCGAAGCCGTAGCCGCTCGCGCCGCCGTTGTCGAACACCAGCAGGTTGCCCGCGCCCGGCAGTCCCTTCGGAATCAGGTGCGCGTGGTGCTGGCCGATGATCTGGCGAATCTTCTTCAGCTCCGGCGACTGCGTGTAATCGGGTCCCATCCGCCAGACGATCGATCCGTTGCGGCCGACAATCGCCAGAATGCTCGCTTCGCGGCTGCTGATGATGACGTTCGCCGGCGCGAAGCGCGTGTCCCCCTGATCGAACCACTTGTTCGGCCCGACGTACGTCGCCGAGTTCATGTGGAACCAGTCGAAGGTGCCGCGTGCGCTGTTGACCGCGGCCGCGTCGTGGATCGCCTTCCGCGCGTCGGCGGCGAAGCCGAGCTCGTCGATGTGATCGCTCGCGAGCCACTCCCAGGTGATCGCGCCCGCCGGCGACACTTCGATCAGCCGATCGTCTTCCAGCTTCACGTCCGCGACCTTCGGCTGCACGTGCTCGACGTGCGTCAGCACGAGCGTGTTCGCGCCTTCGAGCAGCGGGCGGGTTTCCGGCGAGTAGTAGCCGGCAGGGAAGGTGTCGAGCTGCCAGTCGTGATGCTGGCGCGCCGCGAACTTCCACAGGACGTTGCCGGCGAAATCGCGCCGGACGAGCTCCGTCGATTCCTGATGCGGCGGGTTCGCGCCGCTCGCCGACATCACGATGCCGCCCGGAAACACACGCGCCGGTCCGCCCGCCGAGTTGTTGAACCCGTCCCAGCGCTTGACGACGGTGCCGTTCATGTCGATGACGAGCACGGCCTGCGTCGCCAGCGGCGAGAGCACGGTGAAGCCGTTCCACGCCTTGTCCGGGTCGTAAATCGTCGTGCCGGTCGGATAAACGGTCTGCGCGTGCGCGACCGTGTAGAGCGGCCCTTTCAGGGCCGTGGTCGCCAACGCGAGCACGGCGATCGCTGCGGCGCAGGCGAGCCGCTTCATCTCCGCTCCAGGAACCGCGCGGTCGACAGCATGTTGCGCATGCCGTAGTTGCCTTCGTGGCACGCGTACTCGAACACGCCGGCGTTGTCCGGGCGCGACCGCACGTCGAGGGCGGCGGTCCACGGCGCCGTCCACGTCGCGGGATCCGTGAACGTCACCTGATACTGCATGTCGTTGCGTCCGACTCGCGTGAAGCGCTCGGTCAGCCTGAGGCCCGGCGACGATCCGCGCGTGCCGCCTTTGAGATTCGTCGTCTCGACGACGAGCGTGTTGCCGTCCCATCGGCCTCGGGCGTCGCCGAGATACATGCGAATCTTCGGCGAGAGCGGCGGACGCTGCACGTTGATCGGGATGACGCGCGTGTCGTGAATCAGCTCGTACGTGATGGCGACGATGCCCGGGGCCTGCGTGATGCGCATGTTCGCGTTGTAGACGGCGGGAATCATCGCGTCGGGGAACCCGCCGCCGTGCACGATGCAGCGGACGCCGAGCCCGTACTCGTCGTAGGAGTCGCAGGGTTCGCCGCCGAGGAGACTGCCGCAGCGCTGGACGGGAAGCGGCCGGGCTGTCGATGTACGCGGCGGCAGCCGGCCGTCCGGCGGGTCGATCACGAGCGAGGTGCGGCGCGAGTTGGTTTGGTATTCCCGCCAGTGCGGGATGGGCGCGCTCGGCCCCTGGACGCCGCCGGCGAGGACGTCGACGCGCGCGAGGTCCTGTTCGTCGCGCACGCGCGTGTCCCGCATCCGCTTCGCGAACTCGTCGTCGTTCAGAAACGCGCGCGTGCCGAACTGCGCCGGGCGCTCGAACGGCACGCCGTACTCGCCTTCGGTCGTCCACTCGCCGTGAAGATCGGGATCGCCCCACGGCGTACGCGCGCGCCAGCCGGCGTCGGGCTTCGTCTGGCCGATGAGCGATGCGGACGCGGTGAGCGCGAACACCCCGGCCGTGATGATCCGGGAGAGCTTCAGCATGCGCCTAATTGTAGGCGCGTCAGCGTCGAACGGGGAGAGGGTCGGGCTTGCAGTGACGCTTGCAGTACTCTTCGAGGTTCGCGGCTTCGGTATTGCTGAATTCCACGCCGACGCGGAAGCGCGGGCCGGGCGCGTTCGCCGGTTTCTCGTACACCGACCACGCGACGCTCGCCGTCAGGCTGATGCTGCCGTCCGTGTCGGGCAACCCGACTTTGATCTTCTGATTCGGGCGCAGCATCGGCTGCGAGATCATCTGCGCGCCGAGCACCGACAGATCGACGACGTCGATCGGCCCGCCGTCGGCCACCGCCTGCGCGACGTCCTGGACGGGGAAGCGCGGCGCCCGCCGTGTTTCGAGTCCCGTCTGCTTGACGGCGACGACGCGCTGGTTGTCGCGCGGGCGCTGGACCGGCGTCGCCGCGTCGAGCGACGCCATCGTCCAGTGGCCGTGGTCGAACACCGCCTGCTGAAGCACGAGCTTCGCAATCCCGAGGCCGTTGATGCGCTCGACGAACCCCTGTCCGGTTTCATTCTGAAGAAATGCGCCGTCGAGGATAATGAGCCCCGGCTGATTGGCGCGGATGCTCTCGAGCGCCGACGCGAGATTGCTGGACGGATAGCGCAGCACGCGTCCGGGCGTGGGCAGTCCGTCCCGCAGCGCGGTCATGCGCTGCGGCTCCGCGACGACGACCGTGAGGAGCATGAGCGAAGTTTACAACGGAATGTAGGACAAACCTTCACAGTATCTTCCGTGATACAACGGCCGTTGCGATTGGTGATGTTGTGAAAGCCGCGATGACCCCGGCCCTGAGAAGGCCGCTCTTCAGCATCGCTCTCCTGCTCGCGCTCGCGACGCCCGCGCGCGCGCAACGCGCCTCACTCTCCGGCGTCGTCATCAAAGCGGTCAATGGCGAACCCGCCGCCGGCGCGAGCGTGAAGCTCGTCGACGAGCCTCCGTCTTCCTCACCCGCCGGCCGATCGCTGAAATCGACGACCACCGGCGCCGATGGGTCGTTCACGTTCGACGACCTCGAGCCGCGCCCGTACTGGATCGTCGCGAACATGCAGGGCTACCTGCCGGTCGAGTACGGACAGCGCGGTCCGACGGGCACCGGGACGTCGCTCGCGCTCACCGCCGGCCAGCGCGCGTCGGTCCGGTTGAACATCTGGCCGACGAGCGGGATCTCCGGACGGGTGGTCGACGGCGACGGCGACCCCGTCGGACGCGCGCAGGTGCTCGCGCTGCGGACGAACTACCGCGACGGCCGGCCGTCGATGACGATCGCGCAGACGGTGATGACCAACGATCGCGGCGAGTACCGGATGTTCTGGCTCACGCCGGGCGCGTACCGCGTGGTCGCACGGCGATGGGATCCGGAGAGTTCCGCGACGCCCAT
>DATNBT010000235.1:0-6511 GCA_035571855.1 Vicinamibacterales bacterium | reverse complement strand
TTCAGCGCGTTCAGGACCTGTGCACCCGAGCACGAGGCCAGTCCGTTCTGCAGCGTGTAGGTCGTGTACGTGCTGTTCGGGAAGTTCTTCTGCTGATCCTGGTGCCACGCACCCTGATAGCCGAACTTGAAGCTGTTCGCGCCGGTGACGTAGGACGCCGACGCGCGCCACACGTGCGCGCCGATCCAGTCGTCGAACGGCGCCTCCGACCGGTAGTTCAGGCCGGCGATGCCGCCGTTGTTGGCGCAGCCGAGCGCCGTCGAGCAGCCTTCCGTCACGCGGACGACGTCAGCGGTGACGCTGTCCGGACGGCGGTTGGTGCCCCAGCGCGACAGGTACGTGCCGTAGCCGGCTTCGAACAGGAGCTTGTTCGTCGCGGGCGACTGCCACGTGCCCTGCTGCACGCGCTGGAAACGATGCGAGTAGCCGCCCGCTTCGGGCGACGTCGTGCTCGCGTTGCCGAACACCGACTCGAACACTTCGTTGCCGCTCGGTTTGCGGCAGCCGGTGCCACTCGATGTCCACGTCGCGCCGTTGCACGGATGCTGCTCGTCCCAGAAGAAGTTGATCTTGTTCTTCGAGTTGGCCTGCACCGACAGACGGCCGCTGGCGATCTGCCAGCTGTTCGCGTTGCGCGCCGGGATGTTCTTGTCGAACGCCACGTTCCACGGCGCGGCCGCGTTGGAGATCGGCGACGTGATGCCTTCCCACGGCTGGTTGGCGAAGATGCCGGGAATCGTCTGCCAGGATCCTTCGTCGCGGTAGTTGATGAAGAACCACAGACGGTCCTTCTTAATCGGACCGCCGAGGCCCGCGTTGGCGTCCCAGAGCTTGATGATCGAGAGCGGCGAGGCGAGGCCCGCCGCCTGCAGCGCCGGCGTGTAGTTGCTGCTCACCATGCCGCTGCCGACGTATGCGCCGTAGGCGCTGCCCTTGAACGTGTTGCCGCCCGTCTTCGGGACGACGTTGATCGACGGACCGCCGACTTCGGCTTCACCGAGGCCGCCGGAGTTCGTCGTCACCACTTCCTGCGAGTTGAGGAGGTCGGCGTTGTACCCCGACACGCCGCCGCCGTTGAGCGACGCGCCCGTGTTCAGGCCGTCGACCGTCAGGCGTCCTTCGTTGCTGCGGCCGCCCGCGCCGCCGAAGACCACCATGCCCGGCGTCACCTGGACGTCGGCGGACGTGCCCGACTGCGTGATGACCGACGGCATCAGCACCATGATGCCCGCGTAGCCGCGCGCCGTCGGAATCGCATTCACCGTCTCACCGCTGAGCGTCGTCTGCCGACGGGTGCTCTGGACGTCGACGATCGGCGTCTCGCCGCTGACCGTGATCGTCTCTTCCACCGCGCCGACCTTCATGTCGGCGTTGATGGTCGCGACGAACGAGCCCGAGAGCTCGATGCCTTCGCGCTTGACCGTCGAGAAGCCCGTCAACGTGAACGTGACGGTGTACGTGCCCGCGCGCAGGTCGACGATCCGGTACACACCGGAGCCGTCGGTCACCGCCGTACGGGTTTTTTCAATCAGGACCGGGCTCGAGACTTCGACCGTCACGCCCGGAAGCACGGCGCCCGACGTGTCTTTCACCGTGCCGGTGATCGACGCCAGAACGCCTTGAGCAGACGCCATCGACGGAACGAGGGCGGCCGCCATCAGGAAAACCAGAAACCTCACCACACCACGCATGTAACCTCCACACAAAAAGCTCGCGTCTTGCGACAAGTAGCTTAGTGGAAACAAATTAGATGGTTCCTTGAAAACCCGCCGGAAAACGGCGCAGAGCCCTGCTTCGGGCCTTGTTGTCCAAAATATTGAAGAAATCAGACCCTCTGTATACAGAGGCGTTAAGAACTTGATGGCGGCGCGGCCGGAGATTGAGCCGACAACACGAGATCGTCGTCCGACCACGGCGTCCGGCAGGGCTGATGACGCTCGTAGAGCGCGAGGTTCTGTTCCATGCGCGGGAGCTGCGCGCCGAGGCCCGATCGCCGCGCCGCGGCGATCACGTCGCGCTGAATCGACATCGCCTGGGCGAAGTCGCCGTACTCCGCCAGCGCCATCGCGATCGTCTCGCCGAGCGCCGTCGTGTGCTGCGGCAACTTGAACAGCTCCTGCGCGAGATCGAGCGCCTTCTGTCCGTCGCGGACCGCCGCGTCCGGGCTCGCCGCGAGCACGCGCGCCAGCGCGATCTTGTACTCCACGCGGTCCGGCGCGTCCTTCACGGCGTCCTCGAGCCACGCGCGCGTCTCCCGATACCGCTTCAGATCCTGCAGGCACATCGCGTAGCCGAGCCGGGCGACCGAATGGCGCGGGTTGAGCGCGAGCGTCGCCCGATATTCGTCGAGAGCGGCGTCGGGACGCTTGTGGCGCCGCAGAAAATCGGCGAGCGCGAGATGCGCTTCGATGTAGTTCGGCTGAGACGCGATCGCGGCTTCGAAGTGCGGCAGCGCCTGCGCGGCCCGGCCGTCGGACGCCATCATCACGCCGAGGCTGTAGTGCGCTTTTGCCGTCGCCTCGTCGATGCCCGGTGCGTGCGCGTCGATGACGGCCTGGAACTGCTTCTCCGCTTCGACGTTGTCGCCCTGAAGCGCGAGCGCCGTGCCGAGCTTGTGCTGCAGCGAGCGGCGCAGCGGCGAGCCGGCGGCGGTCACCGCGAGGCCGCGCCGGAATAATTCCGCGGCGGCCTTCCAGTTGCGGACTTCAAACGCGCGAATGCCGCGCAGTTCGTAGGAGAGGCCGCTGTCGAGCAGAAGGTCCAACTCCTCCTGCCTCGGATCCGGCACAGGCAGATCTTTGTTCTGCCACTGTCCGATGTGCGGCCTGGCTTTGTCGATCTGCCCGAGACCGCGATAGGCCGCCGCGAGCGGCGCGTGCAGGCCTTCGGCCTCGGGATCGATCGCGAGCGCCTGTTCGAGATACTTCACCGCGCCTGCGTAGTCGCGCTTCGCGACCGCCGCGCGTCCGAGGCCGGCGATGACGGCGACGGTGTTCGGCGACTGCGTGTTGGCCTTCTGAAACAGCGCTTCGGCCTCGTCGGTCTTTCCCTGATCCAGGTGCAGGCGGCCAAGCCAGACGAGCGTCGCGACGTCGTTCGGCTGGAGCTGCAGCGCGCGCTTGAACGCAGCCTCCGCCTTGTCGGTTTCGCCGCGGCTCTTATACAGGTTGGCGAGGTAATACGGCCACCGCACATCGTCGGGCGCGAGCGCCTGGGCGTTCAAGTACGCAGGTTCGGCCGCGTCGAAATATTCCGCGGCCTGCATGACCATCCCGTAGTCGCCGTACGCGCTCGCGAGCGATGCCACGGGCGTCGAACGGTCGTCGGACGCGCGCTTCACGCGGTCGTAGCGATCGCGGACCTGCGCCTGGACGCTGGCATCCAGGCGCGTCAGGTCCGGCAGCGTCACCGGCTGCAGGCTCCGGCGCGGTGCGGAGCATGACGCGGCGGCGAGCGCGATCGCGCAGATGACGTGCGCGCGGACAGTCATTTCGTCCCAGATCCTTCGACAAGCGTGCTGTAGCGGTCAATGGGCACGTTTGTGAAGGTCTCGACCGTGCCGTCGGGCCAGGTCACGGCCACGCGCGGCGGCGTATCCGACGGACCGAGGCCCGCGAGGATGCGCGGGTCGCTCGACGAGGCGTAGCTGCCGTCCGCGCGCGCGCGCCGCCACAGCGTCGGCTGTCCTTCCCGCACGATCTGCACCCTCGCGTTCACAGCCAGCTTCAGCCCGATCCAGTGGTTGCCGTTCTCAACCTTGTTAACAAGCAGACGCAGAGCGCCGTTGTCGTTCGCGACGACGACATCGGGACGGCCGTCGTTGTCGACGTCTCCGAACGCGACGCCGCGGCCGACATCGGCGATCCTGAAGACCGCTCCGGCGCGGCTCGAGACATCTTCGAAACGGCCGCTGCCGGCATTCCTGTACAACTGCGGCGTCATCTTCAGCGGAAACGGATCGTGCGCGCGCGCGAGCGCTTCGATCGTCGCGACGCCGCCGTTGGCGACGAAGAGATCGAGCCAGCCGTCGCGATCGACGTCGAGCCATCCCGCGCCAAAGCCGGTCTTCGCGAGGCTCGGCGCGCCGAGGCCCGACGGCCCGCGGCGATCTTCGAAGTTCCCCATCCCGTCGTTCACGTACAGGACGTTCATCTGATCGAGCCAGTTGGTGACGATGAGATCCTCGTCGCCGTCGTTGTCGATGTCGCCGGCGTCGACAGCCATGCTCGCTTCGGCTTCTCCCGTGCCGCCGACGGCCGCTCCCGCAAGGAACGCCGTGTCCTTGAACGTGCCGTTGCGCTGGTTGATCCACAACTGGTTCGGCGCGCTGTCGTTGGCCACGTAGAGATCGATCCAGCCGTCGTTGTTGAAGTCGGCGGCCACGGCGCCGAGGGCCGGTCCGTACGCGCCGCCCGTCAGCGCGCGTGCGGTCACGTCCTCGAACCTGCCGTTGCCGGCGTTGTGATAGAGGTGGCTCGGCTGCGCGCGGTAACTGTTCGGCGGACAGTAATCGCGGCGGCCGGTGACGCTCTGGCACTGGATGTCCCCGGCAAGGCTGTAAATAAGGTAGTTGCCGACGAACAGATCGAGCCGGCCGTCGCGGTCGTAGTCGAAGAACGTCGCCGACACGCCCCAGCCGCCGGGATCGCCGACGCCCGCGTCCTTCGTCACATCGGTGAACGTGCCGTTCCCGTTGTTGCGCAGCAGCACCGCGCCGCTCAGGCTCGTGCGATAGATGTCGAGGAAGCCGTCGTTGTCGTAGTCGCCGACCGCGACGCCCATGCCGTACGTCTGGAGGTTGATCCCGCTCTGCTCGGTGACATCGGTGAAGTGAAGGTGGCCGTCGTTGCGAAAGAGATGATCCTTCAGCGGCCCGCGCGCCCGTGCGCCGGCGAGCATCGTCGGGTCGTCGCCGAGCGGCTGTCCCTGCGTGACGTAGATGTCGAGGAGTCCGTCGTTGTTGTAGTCGAAGAGCGCGACGCCGGGCGCCATGATCTCCGGATAGTAATAATGTCCGGACATCCCGTTGAAGTGCGTGAAGTGCAGGCCGGCCTGCTGCGCGACGTCGGAAAACCACTCAGACTGAGTCGCGGGCGTTGGCTTCGATCCGCATGCGCTCGCCATCAGCGCGCACAGCACCCATCGCCTCATCGCGTCGCGAGCGGCGATCGACTCGTCACTCCCTTCCCTTCCGTAATCGTCACGATCTGATTGGCGGCAATCGCGGCCACCGTTTCTCTCTGGCCCGACGGCCAGCGAATGTCGATCCGATCCACCGTCGTCGCGCCCGCCAGGCCGAAGTGCTGGCGCAGGTCGCTCTGGCTCAGGTAACTCGAGCCCGCCTTGACCTCGCGCGTCTGCGTGAGTCCTCCCGCCGTGAGCGTCAGCCGGGCGCCGATCGCGCTGCGGTTGCTCGCCGTGCCGGCGACCCGCACCAGTAGGGCGTTGCCCGCGGTCGCGCCATTGTGCAACAGATCCGGCGCGTCGCCGTTGTTCGCGAACAGCAGGTCGACGCGGCCGTCGTTGTCGACGTCGGCGGCGGCGAGCGCGCGGCCCACCTTCTCGATGGCGAAACCCGCGCCCGCAGTCCGGCCGACTTCCGTGAAATGGCCCCCGGTGTTCGTGAACAGCAGCTTCCGCTGCTCGCTCTTCGAGCCCGGCCTGTAGTGGCCCGAGTTGTCGACGACGTGCCCGTTGGTGACGGCGAGATCGAGATCCCCGTCGTTGTCGTAGTCGAAGAACAGCGTGCCGAAGCCGACGAACGGCAGCGTCTCGCGCCCGACGCCGCTCTGCGACGTCACGTCGGTGAACAGCCCGCGGCCGAGATTGCGGAACAGCGTGTGCGTCTCGAGCTCGTGGTTGGTGATGAACAGGTCGAGACGGCCGTCTCCGTCGTAGTCCGCCATGTCGATGCCCATGCCCGCGCGCGGATTGCCGTCGGCCGCCACCGCCACGCCGGACACCAGACCCACTTCTTTGAAAGTCCTGCTGAAGCCGGACACCGCCGGGGCGGCGGCCTCGTTATGCCACAGAAAGTTCGGCATCGAGTCGTTCGCCACCGCGATATCCGGCCATCCATCGTCGTCGTAATCGCCGATGACGACGCCGAGGCCGTTGCTGCGTTTGGCTGAAATGCCCGTCGTCACGCTGACGTCGGTGAACGTGCCGTCGTGGTTGTTGCGATAGAGCGCCGAGGCGAGCGGCGCGAAGTTGAGCGGATGGCAGTACATCCGCGTGTTCGACGCGACGCCGCTGCAGAACACGTTGGTCTGCGGCCGCGCGTCGACATAGCTGGTCACGAACAGATCGACGTAGCCGTCACGATCGACGTCCGCCCAGGCGCAGCTCGTCGCGAACGGCCCGCCGCCGATGCCGGACTTCGCGGTGACGTCAGTGAACGTGCCCTTTCCGGTGTTCCGATAGAGCGCGTTCGAGCCGGCGCCGGTGATGAACAGGTCGATGGCGCCGTCGTTGTCGTAGTCGGCGGCGCAGGCCCCCATGCCGTACGCGG
>DATNBT010000234.1:0-3026 GCA_035571855.1 Vicinamibacterales bacterium | reverse complement strand
TGTCGCCGCGCCGGATCCAGTACTGCGTCAGCGTCGCCTCGTCAGACGAGGGCACGCCGTTGCGACGGTAGTAGTCCTCTTTCAGGTGCGTCGTCTGGATCTTGAGGATGTCGCCGACGAACTCCGCCGTCGAGAAGCCGCCCCACGTGTGCGGAGCGTTGGCGGGCGGACGGGCGCGGCCGTCCATGTAGTACGGGTTGTCGACGGACCGCAGCCACTCGGCGTGGTATGCCGTGATCTGCCGCGAGTTGGGATCGATTTCCTTCCAGATGCGGACCTGCGACGGTCCGCGGGAGATGTACATCGCGCCGTGCGGCCGGCACTGCCACTCGGGCAGCGTGTAGAGCGAGGCGTTCCAGGCCTGCGCGCGGAGCGACCCCGCGCGGGACATCGGGATGCCGAGGAATTCGCCGACGTAGGGATTGCCGGTGTTGTCTTCGTCCTGCACCGGCGCCCACTCGCCGGAGAAGTCCATCTGGGCGAATGCCGGCCTGCTGACGAAGAGCGCCAGCAGGCCGACGATCGCGAGCTTACGTAGTCTCCAGTCTCCCGTCACCAGTCGTCAGTCTAGAAATTGAACTTGACCGCGAGCTGAAGCACGCGCGGCGAGAGCGCCGACGTGATCTGGCCGAACGTCGCTGCCGACAGGTTCGTGTTCGGGTTGCCCCACTCGAACCAGTTGAACAGGTTGAACGCCTCGATGCGCGCCTCGACCGACTTCGTCCCGCCGAGCGGGAAGAGACGCGAGAGCGCGGCGTCGATGTTCTTGAAGCCCGGGCCGCGGACGATGTTGCGCTGCAGGTTGCCGAGCGTACCGAGCGCCGGCTGCGAGAACGCCGCCGGATCGAGGAAGCGGATGCCGCCGTTGGCCGGGTTGACCGACTGATCCGCGTAGTACGCCGTCGACACCTGGTTGGGACGCTGCGTGCCCGCCTGGCCGTTGAGCATGCGATCGGCGCCCGTCGTGACCGTCAGCCACGAGCCGGTGGTCGCGCGGAAGCTGGGCGCGAAGCGCCAGTTGCTGCCGATGAGGCGCAGCGCCGGGTTGTCGAAGTGCGGCGTCTCGTAGCTCGCGACGAGCGAGAAGTTCTGCAGGCGATCGTTGCTGCAGTTGCCGTCGTCGAAGCCCGGGTTGCCCGGGATGTTGTAGCCGACCGAGACGTTGGTCGTGCCGCCGCCGTTGCCGTCCGGCGATCCGTAGCAGTGCGACAGCGAGTAGTTGGCCGTGAACTGCGCGCGCGCGCCGATGCGGCGCAGCGTGAGGATCATGCCGTTGTAGTGCTGCTTGCCGTCGGTGACGTAGAGATCGACCGGGCCGTAGAACTGGCCGTTGGTCGGATCCTGCAGCGTGAACGGACGGCGGTTGTTGATGTTCGCCGTGCTCGGGGCCTGGCCGTTGACGTTCTGGAAGACCGCGTTGTTGAGCGGCGTCGATTCCCAGATGTTGCCGGTCTTGCTGCCGAGATAGCCGGCGGACGCGAACCATGCGGCGGTCAGCTGACGCTCGAGCGTGATGTTCCACTGATCGACGTGCGTGGACGCCATGTCGTTGCTCAGGCTCAGGAACGGCCCGTTCAGCGAGAACGGCGCGTTCTGGTCGAACGTCACCGGGAAGATGTTCTTCTGGTTCGTCGTGTTGACGAACGGGTTGTCGAGGCCGCCCGACGGGCTGTTGATGCGCACTTCCGAGCCCCACGGCGGCGCGACCGACGTGTTCAGGTGGAACTGCGCGTTGACGAATTCATACGCGCGGCCGTACGACGCGCGGACCGACGTCTTGCCGTCGCCGTTCGGATCCCACGTCACGCCGACGCGCGGCCCGACGTTCCCCCACTGCGTCAGCATGCCCGCCTGCGTCGGGAATCCCGCGTCGCCCGGGAAGTAGAGCCCGGCCGGCGCCTTCGGGAACACCGTGCTGTGGACGTTCTGGTTGAAGCGCGTCTGATCGAACTGGTAGACGGCGCCGTTCAGCAGCTGCTGCGGGAAGAACGGCTCCCAGCGGACGCCGGCGTTGATCGTCAGCTTCGGCCCGACGCGCCAGGTGTCCTGCGCGTAGAGGCCGAGATACGTCTGCGCCATGTCGAGCGTGTTCGGCGCCGCCTGAATCAGCGCGTTGACGCCCATGCGGCCCGTCAGGAAGTCGGAGAGGCCGGTGCCCGTCTGCGTGCCGTCGATCGACAGCTGGCCGGGCGATCGGACGTTGGCGAGCGACAGCGACTTCCAGTGCGCGATGTTGCCGCCGAAGGCGAGCTGATGCGAGCCGCGGACGATCGTCAGGTCGTCGCCGACCTGGTATTCGTTGGTGACGAACGTCGACAGGCTCTCCGTGCCGCCGCCGAGCGAGAACCCGTTGGTCACGCTGAGCAGCATGTAGTGCGGCATGTAGCTGTAGATGTTGATCCCGACCTCAGGCGCGGAGAAGAAGTCCGTGCTGGTGCGGTTGATGTTCGTGCGGTTGAACGCGAAGCGGACGCTGTTCAGCGTGCTCGAGCTGATGACGTAGTCCTCGCCGATCGTGGCCGTCGTCGCGAGCTGGTCGCGGCCGCCGGTGCTCGTCACGAGGAGATTCTGCTGCGCGTCGGGCAGGCTGTACGGCGGCGGACGGAAGAAGCTCGTGCCGACGTACCGGCCGAACAGCCGGTGCTTCTCGCTGATCTGATAATCGACTTTCGTGACCTGCTGCCACTCGTCGCTCGCCGTCGGCAGCGGGTACTGGACGAGGCCGCACGGATCGGTCGTCGTCGGCAGCTTCGCGCTGATGCGCAGCGCCGCGGGGCTCAGCAGCGTCGGGTTGACGCGGTTGCCGACAAACGGCGCGCCGAGGTTGAGCTGGCGGCCGTTGTTGCACGCCGGCGAGGCGAACGCCGTGAAGTCGCCGGAGAGCATCGCCGCCGTCGGCACGAACGCACGGTTGTCGGTCGGCGCCTGCCGGACGTTCGTGCCTTGGTAGCCGAGGAAGAAGAACAGCTTGTCCTTCGCGATCGGACCGCCGAACGTGGCGCCGTACTGGTTGCGCTTCAGGCCGT
>DATNBT010000233.1:0-3761 GCA_035571855.1 Vicinamibacterales bacterium | reverse complement strand
CGCAGAATTACTTTTCCGTCGAGGCGTGGAAATTGGTCTATTGTGCGATGCGGGGACATTGATATTTTCCATGCCGGCCTAACATTGAGTCCAAGGACGTGAGCAGCCCACGCGTATCAGTCGTGATGCACGTGTACAACGCAGAGCGCTACCTGCGCCCGGCGGTGGAGAGCGTGCTCGCGCAGACGTACTCGCCAGTGGAGTGCATCGTCGTGGACGACGGGTCGACGGACGGCACACGGGAAGTGCTGAAGCAGATCGCCGGGAAGATCGATCGCCTTCTGCTGCAGCCGGCCAATCGCGGGAAGGGCGCCGCGGTGAAGGCGGGGTTCGCGGCCGCGACCGGCGACGTGCTCATCATCCAGGACGCGGATCTCGAATACGACCCCGAAGACTACCGCGAGCTGTTGAAGCCGATCGAGAAGGCGAACGCCGATCTCGTGCTGGGATCGCGGCTGACCGGAGCGAAGCCGCAGCGCGCCTACTACTACTGGCACTACGTCGGCAACCGGTTGATCACGTTCATCGCGCGCGTGCTCTACAACACCACGCTGAGCGACATCTACACCTGCTACAAGGTGTTCAAGCGCGAGCAGCTCATCGGTCTCGACGTGAGAAGCGACGGCTTCGAGTTCGATGCGGAGCTGCTCGCGACGCTGCTCAAGCGCCACCTCGTCGTCTACGAGGTGCCGATCTCGTACTACGGGCGCTCGTACGGCGAAGGCAAGAAGATCAAGTGGTACCACACGATCGACGTGATCTGGAATCTGGTGAGGTGCCGTTTCGTATGAAGACACCTGTCTGCCTGGTCATCGCTCCGTCGGTGTTCCTGCTCGACGAACGCGTGTTCATGAGCCTCGGCATCCTGCGCGTCGCCGCGGTCCTCGAGCAGCACGGCGTCCCCGTCGAGCTGCTGGATCTCTCCGGCATCGAGAACTACGAAGAGGTCGTGCGCCTGCACGCGATGCAGTCGACGGCGGTGCAGTTCGGCATCACGGCGACGACGCCGCAGATGCCGGCGGCGGTGAAGGTGGCGAAGGCCATCAAGTCGGTCAGGCCGGCCGCGATCACGATCCTCGGCGGCCCGCACATCACGCTCGTCGGCGCCGCGGTGAAGCGCGAGCGGAAATCGGGCATCGACGGCCGCGCGACGGCGGCGATGGCGGCGCTCAAAGAGACCTTCGACGTCCTCGTCGCCGGCGACGGCGAGTCGGCGGTCTTCCTCGCGCTCGAGATCGCGAAATCCGAATGTCCCGCGTTCATCGACGCCGACGAGCCGAAGTCGTCGCTGTTTCTCACGAGCGCCGCGCTGACGAAGCTGCCGTTCCCGGCGCGGCACCTGATCGACGTCGACAGCTACCGCTACACGATCGACGGCCATCGCGCGCTGAGCCTGATCGCGCAGCTCGGCTGCCCGTTCGAGTGCGGCTTCTGCGGCGGCCGCTCGTCGCCGATGCTGCGGAAGATCCGGACGCGCTCGTCGGACAACATCATCTCGGAGATGACCGAGGTGTACCAGCGCTACGGCGTCACCGGATTCATGTTCTACGACGACGAGCTCAACGTGAA
Organism: Vicinamibacterales bacterium; assembly: GCA_035571855.1. Classification (GTDB taxonomy): domain Bacteria; phylum Acidobacteriota; class Vicinamibacteria; order Vicinamibacterales; family CAVVIG01; genus DATNBT01. The sequence continues at coordinate 2,192 of DATNBT010000233.1, read as the reverse complement.
CCGCGAGATGGTGGCGCTGATGCGCGGCATCCGCGACGTGCAGGAGCGGCTCGGGGTCGAGTGGCGCCTGCGCGGCTTCGCGAAAGCCGAGCTGTTCAACGAGGAGCAGGCGCGCGAGATGTACGCGGCCGGCTTCCGGTGGCTGCTGATCGGATTCGAATCCGGCGCGCCGTCGATTCTCACCAACATCAACAAGAAGGCGACGCGCGACGACAACACGCGATGCCTCGAGATCGCGTCGAAGGCGGGACTCAAGGTCAAGGCGCTGATGTCGATCGGCCATCCCGGCGAGTCCGCGGGGACGGTCCGGGCGACGGAGGACTGGCTGATCGAAACCAAGCCCGCGGACTTCGACGTCACGATCATCACGACCTATCCGGGCACGCCGTACTACGACGAGGCGGTCCGGCACGACTCGCTGCCGGGTGTGTGGACCTATACGTACAGGAAGACCGGCGACCGGCTGCACGCGTACGACGTCGACTACACGCGCGTCGCCGAGTACTACAAGGGCAATCCCGACGGCGGCTATCACGCGTACGTGTTCACCGACGCGATGACCGCCGACGAGCTCGTGCGCGCGCGCGATCGCGTCGAGCGCGACGTGAGGGCCGCGCTCGGCATTCCCTTCAACCCGTCGGCGCCCGCGATGCGCTACGAACACTCGATGGGGCAGTTCGGCCTTCCGCCGAACATCCTCCGGCAATCGAACGCGCAGTCGCTGACCCAGGCTCATTCCGATGTGCGGAATCGCTGGATTCCTCTCGCTGAACGCTGAACGGCCGGATCCGGCGCGGCTGTCGCGGATGATCGCGACGCTGCGCCATCGTGGTCCGGACGATAAGGGCGAGTGTGTCTCGGGCCCCGCGGCGCTCGGCGCGGCGCGCCTCAGCATCATCGACGTCGCCGGCGGCCACCAGCCGATCTCAATCGACGGCGGTGCCGTCACGGTCGCGCAGAACGGCGAGATCTACAACTACGTCGAGCTGAAGCAGGAGCTCGAACGCGCCGGCCGCGTCTTTCAGACGACGTGCGACACGGAAGTGATCGCGCATCTCTATGCCACCGAAGGCGTCGCGGCGTTCACGAAGATGCGGGGCATGTTCGCCGTCTCCATCTGGGATGCGCGCAACGGACGCCTGGTGCTGGCGCGCGATCGCGTCGGCAAGAAGCCGCTCTACTACACGAAGCGCGACGGCGTGCTGCTCTACGGCTCGGAGATCAAGGCGATTCTGGCCGGCATGGACCCGGACCGCGAGGTCCCGCGCGTGAACCCGGCGGCGCTGCTCGACTTCTTCACGTTCGGCTACGTCGCCGGCGATCACGCGATCTTCGACGGCATGCGGCGGCTGACGCCCGGCACGACGCTGACGATCGACGCGCGGAGCGGCGCCGAGCGCATCGAGCCGTACTGGACGTGGCCCGAAGCGGCGGCGTCCGACACGATGCCGAGAGACGAGGCGATCGAGCGCCTGCGGAGCGAGATGGCCGACGCGGTCCGGATCCGCCTGCGCTCCGACGTGCCGCTCGGCGCGTTTCTGAGCGGCGGCATGGACTCGGCGGCGGTGCTCGCGCTGATGACGAAGCAGTCGTCGCGGCCGGTGAAGACGTTCACGATCGGCTTCGGCGATCCGGCGTACGACGAGCTCACCGACGCGCGATCAACGGCCGAGCACTTCGGCGCCGAACATCACGAGCAGATCGTCACGCCGGACTGCGTGCGCGTGGCCGAGACGCTCGCGTATCACTACGACGAGCCGTTCGCCGACGCGTCCGCGATCCCGACGTTCCACGTCGCCGAGCTCGCGCGGAAGCACGTCACGGTGTGCCTGAGCGGCGACGGCGGCGACGAGCTCTTCGCCGGCTACACGCCGTACGCCGATGCGCTCGCGCGTGTCGCCCCCGCCGGAATCGAAACGCTGCGCTCGGTCGTCGGCGCCGGCGCCAGGCTCGTGCCCGTTCACGCACGCGGCAAGGGCCGGCTGACGACGATGTCGCATGGGCCGGAAGCGTGGTTCGTGTGGCGCCGCACCGTGTTTCCCGATTACCTGCTCGAAGCCGTCGTGCACGGCGACGTCCGGCGGCAGGCGGCCGCGCTGCCGGAACAGCAGGCGGTCGATCAGGTCCGCCAAGCGAACGGCACGCTCCTGTCTCGGCTGCAGCAGTGGGATCAGCGGCATTACCTGCCGGAC
>DATNBT010000232.1:0-4189 GCA_035571855.1 Vicinamibacterales bacterium | reverse complement strand
CGCTTTCGATGGAAATCGACTTGAAGCGAGTATTAAACCTGTGAGCCTATTCCGCGACCCGATTTGTCCGGTTTGTCAGCGTCCGATTTCATGGGCGTACATACGCTTCGGACCCGTGTTTCCTTGTCCCAATTGTGGTGGAAACGTTTTTGTGCCGAGTTCGTACTCGCGGCACCTGACATGGATAGCGTTGCCGGTCGCCATCCTTCTCGGATATGTGCTTGGCGCACGCGGCTGGTGGATGCTCCCCGCATCCGTGGCGCTGTATTTTCCGGTGGCAGTCGCGGCGGGTTCACTTTATCGGCGAGTCACTCCGCCTCGGTTGGCCGCTGGCGACGATCGCGTCTAACGTCTTTTCTGCTTGCCCTTCCAATCCTTCCGCATCTCGGCCAGGCCTTCCATGAAGACCGTGGCGCGTTCGCGATCTTCCTCGCTGCTCATCGACTTGAGCAGGTCCAGCGCTTTCTCCAGATCCCGCTGAATCGTCTTCGCCGACGTGCTGAAGTACAGACGGCGGATTTCAGCGAGCTTGTCGTCCGTACTGAGCATCTTGAAGGGGTTGTTCGCGGGCTTGTCGGTCATTCGAACCTGAGGCCCTGGGATTCGATGTGGAATTCGAGGACCTGGGCTTCGCCGGTCGAGAGCGCGCCTTCAATCGCCGAGCGCTTCTCCGGAGGGCCGTAGCAGAACAGGCAGCCGCCGCCGCCGGCGCCGCAGACCTTGGCGGCCGTCGCGCCCGCGGCTTTCGCGCGGGCAATGAGGTTGTCGATCGTCGGAGTGGACACGCCGGGCGCCAGGCGCTTGCGATTATCCCATTCCTTGTCGATTTGCCGGCCGACCTCGTCCCAATCGCGTTGTTCGAGTGCCTTGCGCAGCGCGACCGCCGTATCCCGGATCCGCTCGAAGCAGTCGAAGATGAACGCGTCGCCGTCGATATGGCGCTTCGTTATCTCCCAGTTGTTCGTGCCTGAGTTTCGCGGGGCACCGGTATAGGCGAGGACGATGCGTCGTTCAAGTTCAGGGGGTTCAACGTTCAGGGCGACGCGCTTGATGATGTCGGTTCGCAGTTCGACAGAGGCGATGCCGCCGTACAGGGCCGGACGATAGTCCTGGACGCCGGTCGGCACCTTAATCGTCTGGCACTCGACGTTCATCGCGGTCTGCAGCATCAACTCCTCGTCCATCGACGCGCCCGTGAACTTCGCGAGCGCGCCGCAGACGGCGATCGCCAGCGCAGACGACCCGGCGATTCCAGCGCCCGCGGGAGACTCGCCGCGTGTCGTCAGCGTCGCACCGGTCAGGCCGTAGTGACGGGCGAGGAGGGCCAGCAGGGGAAGGCCGCTCGCGGCATTCAGATCCTGCCAGCGCGCGGCTTCGACCGTCTTCTTCGTGTCGATCGACTCGAGGACGATGCGGCCGTCGGTACGGGGCTCGACCGTCGCGTGCGCGCGCAGGCTGATGGCGGCGTTCACGGTCGAGGCGCCGTCATGGGACAGGTAGAGCGGCCAGATGTCGATGGTGCCACCGGCGAGATCGATCCGCGTGGGAGCAGAAGTCGCAATGCGCTTTGGCACCCGGAGATTATAAAATCGTTCGCACATGGCGTCAGGCTCGCTTCGCCGCCAGATCGGCCGGCTGCTCATCGCCGGCTTCGGCGGCCACCAGGTGCCGGTCGAACTCGCGTCGCTGGCCCGTGAGTTCAGCCTCGGCGGCGTCATTGTCTTTGCCCGCAACGTCGCCGAACCCGAGCAGGTCGCCGAGCTCTGTTACGAGTCGGCGAGGCTCGTCCCGGATCTTCCGCTCTGGGTCAGCGTCGATCAGGAAGGCGGCCGCGTCGCGCGGCTGAAGGCGCCGTTCACCGAGTGGCCGCCGATGGCGACGCTCGGCCGCAGCGGCGACGAGCGGCTTGCCGAGCGCTTCGCGCGTGCGCTGGCCGCGGAGCTCCGCGCCACCGGCTTCACCCTCGATTACGCACCGGTGCTCGACGTCCTCACGAACCCGAAGAACCCGGTGATCGGCGATCGCGCGATTGCCGCGAAGGCCGAGGAAGTGGGGCGGCTCGGAGCGGTGATCATCCGGACGCTGCAGGCCGAGGGCGTGGCGGCGTGCGGGAAACATTTTCCCGGACACGGCGACACGAGCGTCGACTCTCATCTCGAGCTGCCCCTGCTCGAGCATCCGCCCGACCGGTTCCGCGGCGTCGAGTTCGTGCCGTTCCGCGCGGCGGTGCGGGCGGACGTCGCCACGATTATGACCGCCCACGTTTTTGCCCCGTCGCTCGACGACGAACGTCCGGCGACGCTGTCCAGGCGCGTGATCACGGATGTGCTGCGGAAGGAGCTCGGGTTCGGCGGCGTGATTCTCAGCGACGATTTGGAGATGAAAGCCATCGCGAACACCTACGCCGTGCCCGAAGCCGCCGTAATGGCGATCGAAGCCGGATGCGACGGCGTCCTGATCTGCAGCGCCGATTACGACATGCAGGCGAAGACGCTCGAAGCGCTGATCAAAGCCGTCGAGACCGAGCGGCTGCCGTTCACACGCGTGGACGAGGCCCTGAAGCGGCAGCAGCGCGCGAAGGAACGGTTTCTCGGAGCCGCGATGGTGTCACGGCCGGCGAACGCCAAATCGCTGCGACAGGTGCTCGGCCGCGACGAACATCGCGCGATCGCCGACGAGATGGCGCGATTTCTCTGATGCTCAAGCCTCGCGCCCTCAAGCCGGGATCCCGGATCGCCGTCGTCGCACCCGCGAGCGCGTTCAAGCGGGAAGACTTCGACGCGGGCGTGGACGAAATCCGGCGGCTCGGCTTCGAGCCGGTGTTCGACAGCAGCGTGTTTGCGACGGGCACGCCCGCATATCTCGCGGGCTCGGCGCAGATCCGCGCGGCAGCCATCCGGGCAGCGCTCAAAGATCCGTCGATTGACGCGCTGATCGCCGTGCGCGGCGGCTACGGCAGCGCGCAGCTGTTGCCGCTGCTCGACGTCGCCGAGACCCGCGAGGCCTGCAAGGTGTTCATCGGCTACAGCGACCTGACGGCGATCCTCAGTTTTCTGACGACGCAGTGTCATATGACCGCATTCCACGGGCCGATGCTGGAGGACTGCCTGAGCCGCGGCGAAGCCCGCTACGATCGCGAGTCGCTGCTGAATGCGATCGCGCGTCCGGAGCCGCTCGGCGAACTGTCGCCCGATGGTCTCGAGGTCATGCACGCCGGCGACGCGCGTGGCGTGCTGCTCGGCGGAACGGTCACGCAGCTGCTGGCGACGCTGGGAACGAAGTGGGCGTTCGATCCGCCGTTCGGCTACGTGTTGTTCTTCGAGGAAGTGGGAGAGCGGCCGTACCGGCTCGATCGGATGGTCACGCAGCTCCGCCAGACCGGCCTGCTCGGGCGCGCGGCCGCGATTGTGATCGGCGAGTTGAACGGCTGTGACGAGCCGGGCGGGCAACTGACGGGCCGCGGCGTGATGGCCGACGTGCTGAAGGACTTTCGGGGGCCGGTGATTGCCGGCTTTCCATCCGGCCACGTGCGCGGCAAGGTGTATACGCTGCCGCTCGGCGTCGAATGCCGCGTCGTCGCCGTCGGACGTCCCAGGCTGGTGATCGACGAAGCGGCGGTGCATACGACGTGAGACCGGACCTCAATCGCATTTATCTGATCGGCATCTGCGGCACCGCCATGGCCACGTTCGCGGCGATGCTGAAACGCAAGGGGTTCGACGTCCGCGGCTCCGATCAGGACGTCTATCCCCCGATGAGCGACTTCCTCGCGTCGGAAGGCATTCCCGTCGAGAGCGGCTACAAGGCCGAGCACATCACCAGCGACATCGATTTCGTGGTCGTCGGCAACGCGCTCTCGCGCGGCAATCCCGAGCTCGAGGAAGTGCTCGATCGAAAAATCCACTATGGCTCGTTGCCCGAAGCGATTCGCGACACGTTCCTCTGGGGCGCGCGTTCGATCGTCATCGCCGGCACGCACGGCAAAACCACGACGACGTCGTTGACAGGGTGGGTGCTGACGCACGGCGGCGTCGACCCGAGCATGCTCGTCGGGGGCGTCGCGCTCAACTTCGGCCAGGGCGGATCGAGCTACCGCATCGGCAGCGGACGCGACTTCGTCATCGAAGGCGACGAGTACGACAGCGCCTTCTTCGACAAGACCGCGAAGTTTCTCAAATACCTGCCGGAC
>DATNBT010000231.1:0-4530 GCA_035571855.1 Vicinamibacterales bacterium | reverse complement strand
CGATGCTGACGTCGACGCCGGCGGCAATCGCGCGCCGCGCGAGCACGCCGTCCATGTCGAGATGCGCGGGCGCGCCGTCGATCTCCATGAACGTGCCCGTCTCGACCGCGGCGGCGAACAGCCGCTCGTAATTCAGCTTGTACCCCGCGCGATGCGGCACGAGCCGGTTCGTCGGATGCGTGATGAGCGTCACGAGCGGGTGTTTCATCGCCGACAGGTAGCGCGACTCGAGCCGCTCCGCGTCGTGACCCGCCGCGTCGTGCAGCGACGCCAGGACGATGTCGAACTTCTCGAGGACGCGATCCGGGAAATCGAGGCGGCCGTCGGGCAGGATGTCGACTTCGCAGCCGTGGAAGATCGCCATGGACGGAAATCGCCCGCGCATGGCGGCGATCTCGTCGGCCTGCCGTCCGATGACGTCCGGCGTCAGCGTGCGCGACGTCATCGCGCTCTGCGAGTGATCGGTGATCGCGATGTACTCATAGCCGAGGCGATGGCACTCCGTCACCATCGCTTCGACGCTGTCCCGGCCGTCGCTGAACGACGTGTGCATGTGCAGGTCGCCGCGGATGTGCGCGCGCGAGACGAGGTGCGGCAGCCGTCCGTCCTTCGCCGCGGCAATCTCGTCGGCGCCGTCACGGATTTCCGCCGGAATCAGCGGCAGGCCGAGCCGCGCGTACAGTTCTTCTTCGCTGGCGGCCCCGTTCAGGTCGACGCCGCGCTGCCGCGCGAGACGACTGATGGCCGTGACGTGCGCGACCGAACCGGTGAGCCTCCACAGCACCGCGCCGGCGCGATCGGGCGCGGGGAAGCGGACGCCGAGCTGCGCGCGATCGAAGAGCAGGTAGATGCGGCGTTCGCCGCGATGCAGCACGCGGCCGGCTTCGGCGTGATGGCTCAGTTCCTCGATGGCCGCGGCGGGATCCGTCGCGCTCGCGACGACTTCCAGATCGCCGACGGTGTCCTGGGCGCGGCGAAGCGAGCCCGCCGGCTCCGCCCACTCGATGCCCGTCAACGTCCGCAGCCGTTCGACGACCGGGTCGACGATGGTAATCGCGCGGCCGAGCGGGATGCGCGGGATGGCCTGGCGGAGCCCCGGCAGCGCTCCGGCGATGGCGCGTTCTGCCGTGTCGTCGATGCCCGGGATGGTGCGCAACGTGCCGTCTTCGATCGCGGCGCCGATGTCGGCGGCCGACGTCGCGCCAATCGCGCGGTGAATGCCGGCGAGTTGCTCCAGCGTCACCGCGCCGGATTCATACAGCCATCGGAGATCGGCCGGGAGGTCGGCGAGCGCCGACTCCATCAGGACCCAGGCGCCGGCGTCGTACATGTGCTGGAGCCGCTGAAGGAGCAGCGGATCGCCGTCGAATGGCACCGAGGGATCGACCAGAGGCCCGAGATCCAGATCGGACGTGATGCCGCGCGCGCGCAGCAGCGCCGCGCCGTGCTCGAGCATCGACGCTTCGGCGGCGTCGCCACGAATCCTCGCGACCAGCGCGAGCTGCTCGAGGGTCTGGGAAAGCGGGACTCCTGAATCGACAGGAATCGGAGGGCTAGCCTTTCAGTGCGCCGGGCTCGGGGGGCGCCTGCTTCGGCGCGTCTTTCACTTCGGTCGGCAGCTTGGCGTCGAGCCACTCGACGATACCGCCCTTGAGGGCGGCGGCGCGGTAGCCCTGCCGGATGAGATCGGCTGCCACCCGCGAGCTCGCGAGCTCGTGCGGATCCGAGTCGTACACGACAACCGCGCGATCGCGCGGGAGCGACGGCACCGGACCGTCGCCGGCAAACCGGACGGCGCCGGGGAGACGTACCGTGCTGTGCTCGTAGGGATATTTCAGGCGCGCGTCCACAATCGTTGGAGCGCTTCCGCCGTCAAGTTGTTGTTTGAGTTCTTCTTTGGTGATGCGGGGAGCCGCCACGGGCAGCTATTGTCCCCGGGCGGTACGCGGACTGTCAAATTTCTGCAGCGACGAAATCGAGCTGGCCGGCGGCGTGTGGAGCGGCGAACGGCGCCGCTGCGGATCGTGAAGCGCCCATCCCTGCGATCGCTTGCCGCAGTGCACGCATCGGAGAAACACGTTGCCCGGCTCGCATGAGACGCCGAACTCGTGTTTACCCGACAGGTAGCAGCTAATCCAGTTCCACATCGAAAGGCGCCCAGTCTACAGCTATTTGGGAACTCACCCTAAAAAGAATTTTCAGGGGTCCCTCGCTCGCTTACCCGAGTTATCGGCAGAAGTTGACTGGCGTTGAGCCCCGGATTCGTAAGAACATTGGCCGGTGGCAAGGGAACTCGAGCTGGGCGGCCGGAAGTTCTGGATTGTTTCCGACCCCGACGGGAACGCCTGGAAGGCTAAGGTCCTGGAAATACGGGACAAAGGGGAGTCGGACGAGATCGGTATCGAAGCGTCCGCCGAAACCCGGACCGCCGCCGACGCCTCCGCCGAGCGGAAGCTCCGGCGCCTGCTGGGACTGCCCTAGACCCTAGTCCCCAGAACCTAGTCTCCAGTCTCCAGTCAGTGAGTCATCGAATAGACGAGCGCGTTCACCCCGAACGCGTATCCGTCCGGTGCGAACTTCAGGAAATAGGCGTGGTCGTCGCCCTCCCGCTCGAAGGCATCGCCGAAATCGGTGTTGTGCGTCATCAGGACGATGATCCGCTGCGGGTCGTCCGGATCGAAGATCGCGCGCACGTGCGGCTGCGCGCTGTCCGCGCCGCGCTCTGAGGTCTGCCCCGAGTACGCCCAGAAATTGATCGACGGGATCTGCGTGTAGTGTTTGATGTCGTACAGCACGTGAAAGAGCGGATGGTCGATCGGGACGTCGACGATCGGGTACTGCTCAGGCGGAAACGCCTTGCTGATCTCGCGCACCCAGATCCGCCACGCGTACTCGCCCCAGAAGTCGTCGGCCCAGAGGAATCCGCCTTTCACGCCGTAGTCGTGGAGCGCCGCCGCCTCGTTCTCGTCGAGGTAGGTATTGCCGACTTCGGTCATCGCGATGAACGGGCACTTGTAGAGCAGCGGGTCGGTATAGCGGATGACGACGTGGTTGTAGCCGTCGCGCTCGTCGCGCGTCACCGGTGTCTTGGTGAGCTCGGAGAGACGGAAGGTGAGGTTGATGTCCGCGCGGGGGTAGTCGACGCCCCAGTTGCCGCCGTCGCCGTCGGGCGTCGTCCGGAAAATCATCCGGCAGAAGAGAAAGGCGCCGTTGTAATCCTCGGGCGTCATCATCTTCGCCGCGACGCCGCGGTAGCCGAACCCGAATCCGCCGCCGCCGCGCCGGCGCTGCGCGGTGGCGACGCCCGCCGCGGCAATCAGCGCGACCAGGAGCGCGACCGTGATCCGGCGCCAGGCTCTCACGCGCCTAGTCTACCGGTACGGCGTTTGAACCTTCCATGAAAGATGAGCGGACCACGGTTCGTCAGCATGACCTGGCGTCCCGATCAGGGCATGCGGATGCTGCAGGCCGTGGCAGATCTTCCGGGCCTCGGCGAGACCGAACTTCTCACCGACGAGGCGTTTGGCATCAGGGGATGTCTTCAGCCCGACGGAACGATCGACACGCGAGTGCTCGGCCGCGACCGCCGGCTGCCCGCGAACTGGCGCGGCAAGCGGCCCGACGCGGAGCGCTGCGCGATGCACGGTCTCGCGCTCGACGCGACGTTCGACGTCCCCGAGCAGTCGACGTATCGCGTCGTCGCGACGCTCGACGCTGGCAACTTCGGCGGGCACTGGCTGTCGCGCGCGGCGATTCGCGTCGAGGCGGTGATGCGGCCCTCCGCGATCGACATCGCCGTCGACGTTCGCAACGCCGGCGATGACCTGCTGCCGGTGGGCATCGGCTGGCATCCGTACTTCAGGATTCCGAGCGGCCGGCGCGAACAGGCGCGGGTGCATCTGCCGGCGCGCCAGCGCGCGCTCGTGAACAACTACGACGACGTCTTTCCGACGGGCGCGTTCGCGCCGGTCCGCGGGACGCTTTATGACTTCGCATCGCCGGATGGCGCGACACTCGGGTCGCAGTACTTCGACGATTGCTTTGTGGATCTCGTGAAGACGCCGGACGGCGAGACGCGCATCGATGTGTGCGATCACGCGTCCGGATATCACATGCGTCTGACGGCGTTGTCGCCGCAGGTGCATGCCGTGCAGATGTACGCCCCTCCGGAGAAGCCGTTCGTCGTCCTCGAGCCGCAGTTCAACCTTGCCGATCCGTTCGGCGGCGAGTGGCCGTCCGGTGTCGACACGGGGATGACGACGGTGTCACCGGGCGACGAAGTGCGATGGGCCGTCCGATGGTCGCTGGTGTAGGTAAAGCCGTGGTAGACTTGGGGTTCGTGCCTGGGGGCGGCTAGCTCAGCTGGGAGAGCGCCGCGTTCGCAACGCGGAGGTCGGGAGTTCGAGCCTCCTGCCGTCCACCACCTTTCCTTTTGTTATAGTCGTTCCACCGTGGCACCGATCAAACGCATCGGGATCCTCACGGGCGGCGGCGACGCTCCCGGCCTCAACGCAGTCATCCGTGCAGTCG
>DATNBT010000230.1:0-8131 GCA_035571855.1 Vicinamibacterales bacterium | reverse complement strand
ACCAGCAGTTCGGCGTGCAGGAGTGGTTGATGAAGCGGGCGATGTTGCCGCCGACGTTCGCGTCGCGGCTCCACGCGCGGTTCACGCGGAACACCCAGATGCAGCCGTCCTTCAGGTAGCGCTCTTCGCGCGCCTCGCATTCCTCGCCGTTCCTGATCAGCTCGCCGGCGTAGTCGATGATCCGCGTGTTCTTCCTGATGGGCTCGGCCGCGAAGACGCCGTGCCCGTGTACGGCTGACCTGCCGCGCACGATCCTGGGGAATGTCCCTTGCACATGTTCATGATAGCGGAGGCATTCCACATGGCTGATGAGGTCGAGAAACAGATTCAGGACGGCATCCTTGGGCTCGGGCACATCGCGCCCAATCCGAATCCGCGCGAGCGCGACGCCGACGCGGAGACATACGAAGAGAAAGACGACGCGAACTGGCGTTCCGGCTCGCGCGATCTCGACGAAGGCGGCGGCGTGAGGTCCGAGGTCGGCGGCACCCGCAATTACCACGGCACCGGCGGCGCCACGGGTGGCGACCTGGGGAACCGGCCGGAATAGCGTTCACAGCTCAAGCAATACGTCTTAGACTAGGCGGCCATGAGAGTCCTCTCATCGGCCGCCGTTCTTTTGTGCCTCGCGTCCGCGGCAGCGTCCGCCCACCATTCGTTCGGCGCGGAGTACGACGACAAGCAGCCGGTCACCGTCACCGGCGTCGTCACGCGGATCGAGTGGACCAACCCGCACAGCTACATCTATCTGGACGTCAAGGACGGCAGCGGACAGGTCACGAACTGGAAGTTCGAAGGCTATCCGCCCGGCGTGCTGTATCGCACCGGCTGGAAGCGGAACGTGACGATGAAGGCCGGAGACTCGGTCACGATCTTCGGCTGGCGCGCGCGCAGCAGCGCGACCGCGGGACACTCGCGGCAGATCACGTTCGCCGACGGCTCGAAGCTCTATTTCGGTCCGCCCGCCGGCACCGGCGACGGCGGCGCCACGCCTCCGGCGGTGCAGCCATGAATCATCCGCGCCTGTGCCTCACGCTCGCGCTGGCGGTGTCGGCTGTCGCGCTCGCAACGGCGCAGCGCGGCAACACTCCGCCGGTTCCTAAAATGCCCGACGGTCATCCGGACCTGAGCGGCGTGTATCAGACCGATGCGCGAGCGCGCGTCGGCACCTGGGAAGACGTGAACAAGGGCATCGGCGTGGCTGAGCCGGCGCCGCGTCCGGCCGGCGCGCCCGCGCCCGCCGGTCCGCCGTATCAACCGTGGGCCGCGAAGCTCGTGCTCGACGACTTCAACAGCCGCAACGTCGAGAGCGCGACGGCGCGCTGCATCCCGAACTTCATGCTGCTCAACGTCGGGCTGTTCCCGGTGGAGTTCGTGCAGACGCCGAAGAAGCTCGTGATCCTGTTGGAGTACATGGGCCTCAATCGCAACATCCCGATCGTCCCCGCCGGCACGCCGTTTCCCGACGACACCGAGCCGACGTTCATGGGCACGTCCGTCGGCCACTGGGACGGCAACACGCTCGTCGTCGACACACGCGACTTCAACGAGTCGCTGCACGCCGGCGGCGGCGGTGGACGCATGCACAGCGACGCCCTGCACGTGACCGAACGCTTCACGCGCGTCGACTACAACACGGTCAAGTGGGACGTGGTGTGGGACGATCCGAAAGTGCTCACGCGGCCCGACCAGCTGCATACGCAGTTCATGCTGCGGCCGGGCACGCGCGTGCGCGAGTACGTCTGTCAGGAAAACAATCAGGATCCCGCGACGTACGACGCGGTGAAGAAGGCGGGCGACCTGCATTTGCGCAAGTAGCCCGCCTGAGGCTCGTTATCTGCCGGCGGCAGGCGGGTTGATGACGGCGCCGTCCCAGTGCTCGACGAGCTTGCCGTTCTTCACGCGGAACGTGTCGAACGTGAAGACTTCGTAGAACTTGCCGGCTTCGGCCGTCGGATCCTGCCGGTAGTTCTTGTGGACGACGGTCACGACGTCGCATTCGGCCGTGACGACTTCGAACGGATTGCCCTGCGGAGGCGTCGGGCCCGCGGCCGGACCGCGGCCACCGCCGCGTCCCTGCGGGTTCGCGAACGCCGCCTTGAACTCCTCGTAGTCGCTCACCTTGTTGTCTTCCGCGCGCTTCTTGAACGCGGGGTTGTGCTGCCTGTAGGTCGGATCCGCGAGCGCGACGCGGTCGGCGCCCTGCGCGCGGAAAAACTCCATCGCGACCTTCTTGTTCTCCGCGAGCTGCGCCGGCGTCGCCGTGCAGCCGGGCGCCGGGTTGGCCTGCGTCGCCGGCGCTTGCGCATACACAGGCGCAGCGAACAGCAGGAGTGCGAGGACCTTTTTCATCGCATGAATCCTTTCGCGATCATGGGGATCGCAATGATCTGGACCTGACGTCCAGCGTCGTTGTTGTAGACGGACACGGCGTAGAGCGTCTTTCGATCGTCGCCGCTGAAGGCGAGGCTGATCACGTTGTGCGGCGTCGGGATCGCGCCGAGATATTTCCCGTCGGGTGAGATGACGTTCACGCCGGCGCCGCCGGTCACGTAGAGACGGCCGTCCGCGTCGATCGTGCTGCCGTCCCCGCCGCCGCCTTCGAGCTTCACGAACTCCCGCTGATTCGTCAGCGATCCGTCCGGCCGCACGTCCAGCGCGGCGAGCGATCCCTGGTTGGTGACCCACAGCGTCTTCTCGTCGCGGCTGAGGATGATGCCGTTCGTGCGCAGGTCCTTGCCGTAGCGCGTGACGACGCCGTTGGCATCCGCATAGCCGAGGCCGTTCATCGTGAAGTACACGCCGCCTTTGCTGTCCGCCGCGATGTCGTTGAGGACACCGCCGATGCAGTCGAGCGGATCGCCGTCGTACTTGTTCGCGAGCATCCGGCGCTTCGGCGCGAGCTCCCAGATGGCGGGATTCAGCGCGCGCTCGGCGACGAACAGCTGTCCCTTCGAGTTGTACGACAGCGCGCCGCCCGTGCTGGTGTCCTTGTAGGCGACCGACGCCTTGCCGTTCCTGTCCAGCTTGACGACGTCGCTCTTGTCGTTCTGGGCGATCAGGATGCCGCCGTCTTTCGTGGCGGCGAGGCCGTCGGCGTTGTTGCCGGGCTCCTCCCAGATCGTCTTCCACTGCGCGCCGGCGGCGACGACGCCCGCAATCTCCTTGACCGTGTAATCGCGCGGCGCGGGGTTGGGCGCCTGGTTGCCGCGGCCACCCTGGGGACCGCGTCCGCCTCGGCCCTGTGCGGCGGGCGGAGGCGTCTTGCACTTTGCGAGCACTTCGGGCTCGCGTGCGTCCTGTGCGGCCTGGACGCCGGGACCCGTGCGCGGAGGCGCGGGCGCCTGGGCGAACAGGGCGCCGACGGTCGCGGCCACGGCGGCAACGGTCAACGCGGCAAACGGTGATGGCTTCATAGGCGACCTATCCTAGACTTCCCGGCGCGATTGCGCCTTTTGGAACAGCCGGACCCGGAACCGGTATTGAGGCAGACCGCGTAGAATGTGCGCGCGGAGGAACCGATGAGGAAAGCAGTCTTTCTCGCCTGCGCTGTCGCCGTCGCGGCCATCGCCTCGACGAGCGCTCAGGTGCCGGCCAATATCGAAAGCGAGCTGAAGAAGATCGGCCAGATCGTCGATCCGGCATGCACGGCGAAGCTGTATCGCCCGCTCATGCCGGCCAACGACTTCAACACGTACTGGCCGCCGGACGCGGCCGCGCCGAAATCGACCGCGCCGCTCTATCCGGGCGTCACCATCGTGCGCGACCAGTCGTTCGGGCCGAACACGAAGGACGTCCTCGACATCTTCATGGGCGAGAAGGGCGGCGACAAGCGGCCCGTCGTCATCTACGTGCCCGGCGGCGCCGGCAACAAGATCGAGCAGCAGGTGCGCGAGGGCAACGCGTTCTACGACAACATCGCGCGCTGGGCGACGAAGAACGGCATGGTCGGCGTCCTCGTGCAGCGCCACCCGGGACAGAAGTGGGACGACGGCGGCCGCGATCTGTCGATGGCCGTCGACTGGGTGCACGACAACATCGCGAAGTACAGGGGCGATCCCAACCACATGGTCATCTGGGCGCATTCGGCGGGCAACGGCCCGCTCGGCGTCTACGTCGGCCACGCGGATCGCTGGAAGAACGGCGTGCAGGTGAAGGGCGCGATCTTCATGTCGGGCAACCCGGTGCCGACGGTCGGACAGCAGGCGGGGCGCGGCGGCCCCGGCCGCGGACAGGGCGGCCCGCAGCCCGGCGTCGAGTGCGGGCTCACGGGCGCGAGCATGACGAGCGACGCGGGCCACATTGCGGGGCCGAGCGGGTTCACGTCGGCGCAGGCCGGTCCCGGTCGTGGCGGTCCCGGCGGCCGCGGCGGTCCTCAGTTGACGGATGCGGAGCGCGCCGAGCGCGACAACCTGCCCGGCTTCAAGACGTCAAAGGTGAAGATCGCGATCGCGTATGCCGAGTGGGATCCGGGCGTGATGGACGCCCAGATGCCGCCCAACACGGTCGCGCTGCACGACGAGCTCTGTAAAGAAGGAAAGGATCACTGCCCCGAGCTGTGGATGCTCAAGGGCGAGAGCCATATGAGCGAGGTCTTTTCGCTCGACTCTTCGGATCAGACCGTCGCGAAGCCTGTGCTGAAATTCGTGAAGGACGCGAAATAGCATTCGGCGCGTTGGTGAACGCCTCGCGGGCCGCTTCGACGAAGTCGAGGACGGCCGGCGAGGCTTCCGACGCCCGCCAGACCACGCACACCTGCAGCGCCGCGCGCGGATCCTCGATGCGCACGACGGCGATTCCCGGCGCATCCTTCATCGACATCATCAGGCTGCCCAGCCCGATATAAATCCCTTTGCCCGACGCGACGTTGATCATCCCCGCGGCGGACGCCGGCGTCGCGGTCGTCGCGACGATGTGCGGCGTGATGCCCGCGCCCGAGTAGAGCTCGAAGATCTTGTCGTAGATGATCGGCGCGTGGTCGCGGTCGTGCAGCAGCAGCCGCTCGTGCGCGAGCTCGTGCAGCTTGACGCTCGACCGTCCGGCGAGCGGATGCGTGGCCGGCAGGAGCGCGACGACGCATTCGTTGTAGAGCGGGGCGCACTGCAGCTCGCGCGTGTCGCACGGCAGGCGGAGCAGGCCGACGTCGATACGTCGCTGCCGCAGCGCTTCCACCTGGTTCCAGCTCGCCATGTCGTTGCCGAGGACGGCGACGCCGGTGGCGCGCGCTTCGTGGCGGGCGCGAATCCGGTTGACGGCGTCCCAGAGCCCCCAGCCGATGCCGAGGCGGACGACGCCGCGGCGGTGCGACTCCACGGTCTTCATGTGATCGGCGAACTCGGCGGCGGCGGCGGCGAGGCGCATCGCCTGATCGAGCATCAGCGTGCCCTGATGCGTCAGCTCGATGCCGTCGCGGCGGCGGAGAAACAGGGTGAGCCCCAGCTCCTGTTCGAGCTGCTGCACCTGGCGGGAGATCGAGGCCTGCGACACACCCAGACGGCGGCCCGCGCGGCGGAGACTCAATTCCTCGGCGACGGCGATAAACGCCTGGATGTGCCGAACTTCCATATCAGTCCGATCCGACGAACCGTATCCTAGTCCAAAAAAGGACGAATAAATGGGGTACTTTCGAGGGTGATTCGTGTAAGGTATCGCCGATGAATCTGAGGCACGTTCGCGCCTTTGTCGTCGTCGCCGAAGAACTCAGTTTCACCAACGCGGCCCGGCGCCTTCACATCTCCCAGCCGCCCCTCAGCCGGCAGATCCAGCAGCTCGAGCGCGAAGTCGGCGCGAAGCTGTTCATCCGGCGTCCCCAGCGCATCGAGTTGACCGATCGCGGCAGCCTGCTGCTCGAGGAAGCGCGGCGGCTCGGCGCGATTGCGGACGAGTTTCTCGAGACGGCGCAGAGCGTGAAGCGCCGGAGCACCGGCGTCGTGCGGATCGGGATGTCCTGGGGCCTCTGGAGCGCGCTCAACCGCGTGCGGACGCGCTACACGAAGGACCATCCGGACGTCGAGATCACCATCGAGGATCTCTGTCTGCGGCACGACTCGATGTCGTCGGCGGACGCGTTCCGCCGCCAGCGCATCGACATCGCGCTCACGCGCGCTTCTGTCGAGGCGCCGGGGATCGACAACGAGCCGCTGTTCGACGAGCGCATCGTCATGCTCGCGCGCGAAGACCATCCCTTGGCGCGCAGCCGCAGCGTCGGGCTCTGCGAGCTCGCCAAGGAAACGCTCCTGATGTTCGAGCGCAAGCTCAATCCGGCGCTGTACGACAAGGTACTGGAGATGTACGCGGCGGCGGGCGTCGCGCCGCGCATCGTCCACACGAAGACGAGCCCGTACGAGCAGGCGGGGCTGATGCTGATTGCGACAGGCGAGGGCATCTTCCCGAGCATCAGCAGCAAGTTCACGCAGCCGCATGCCGCGATGGGCGTGACGCCGCTGTCGCTGTCGGAGCCGCATGCGGTGATTCCGGTGATGCTGTCGTGGCGCAACGACGAGTGTTCGCCCGCGATCCGGGAGTTCGTGTCGGCCACGCGCCAGGCGTTCGCGACGTCGCCGAAGAACGTCACGAGGCTTGTGGTCAATGCGTGATTTGGTGATTGGGTAACTTGGTGATTTAGTAAGTCAGTGATTCCTGCATGGGTCGGCGCGTGGATTCTCACCAGCGCCGTATCAGCGAACAATCCCGACGTTCCTCGCGTGTACTCGCGCGCGACGCGGCAGATCTCGTCCTCGGACTCCACCGTCACCATCGTCGACGACCTCGTCCGCGTCCGCGGCGGCGTCGTCCATCTCGAGTGGACGGGCAAACTCGACGGTGCGGATTATCCGGTGGAAGGCGTCGAGATTTATCTGACCAGCGCGTACCGGCAGGTCGACGATCACACGCTGGAACTGACGCAGAAGGTCGATGGGAGGCCCGTCGTGCGCGCGAGGATGGTTCTCTCACCGGACGGACAGACGATCACCACCGAAACCACCGACGGGATTACGACGACAACAACCGTGTACAGGAAAGGCGGGACCTGAAGGTCCCGCGGCACAGCTGGGATCCCGGCTGTAGCAACAGGCCTTTAGGCCTGTTCTCAGTTACCGATCCTGAACACAATAATCTCGCTGTTGTCCGCGTCCGTCATCGCGATCGCGCCGGCGTCGGGACCTGACGTCACGACGGCCATATCGCGGCCGACGAGCGCGTTCAGTCCCGCGCGGATGTTGAAGCCGCCGGGAAGCGGGTTGCCGAAGAGATCCACGAGGACGACGTTGTCGTCGTCGCTGAGCAACAGCCGTCCGCCGTTCGGGGGATCGAACGCCACCTGAAACACCGAGCTGAAACCGGCCGGCGCCGCGAACTGCCGCACGATCGCGTGAGTAGCGCGTGAGAGCAGCACGACTTTGTTCGCGCAGCCGATCGCAAACAGATCGTCGGCCGGCGTCGCGCCCGGGATGTACTCCAGGCTCTGAGACGCCGCGCAGAGCGTGGCATTCGGGAGCGTGATCCGCGCGGCAGAGACCGCGGCGCCGGTGGACGCATCGAAGAAGTTGATGAACGTGTTCACCTGCGTCCGAGAGAGCATCGCGACCTGCTGTACGTCCGGCAGGTAGGCGATGCGCGACAGGAC
Source organism: Vicinamibacterales bacterium (assembly GCA_035571855.1). Taxonomy (GTDB): domain Bacteria; phylum Acidobacteriota; class Vicinamibacteria; order Vicinamibacterales; family CAVVIG01; genus DATNBT01. The sequence continues at coordinate 504 of DATNBT010000230.1, read as the reverse complement.
GCGGCCGGAGGTGGAACTCTGGTCAGCGTGCACCGTCGTCGCGGAATCGAGCGACGGAGAGATCGACGCGAGTTGACCGCCAATGCGGCTCAGCGTCAGGTAGCGCCCGGTATCGCCGTCCCAGGCGAGACCGAACGGGCCGGAGACGCCGATGCCCACGCTGTAGACGCGATCTTCCGACGGCAGACGTCCCATGTCGCGGTCGAAGAACCGGAGCTGTCCCGTGAAGTAGTTCGACGCGACGATACGGCCGTTGTTGAGCTGCACGATGCCTTCGAACGAATCGATGCCGGCTTCGGCGTAGAGCGGGGCGTCGCCGATCGCGTTGCCGCTGAAGTCGACGGCCCAGATGCTTCCGGTGCCGTCCGACAGAGAGACGAGGAGGCGGCCCGGTGCCTGATACGCGACGCCGAGGATGCCGTTCGACGGATCGAAGCCGGTCGACGGCTGCACGGGGATCTCCGCGTCGATCGTCCCGTCAGGCTTCGCCATCACGAGCGCCGG
>DATNBT010000229.1:0-5313 GCA_035571855.1 Vicinamibacterales bacterium | reverse complement strand
CGTCGAAGCGGAGACCGCGTCGCAGGCGATCGCGAAGAGCGGCGAAGGCGTCGATCTCGTGCTGCTCGACTTCAAGCTGCCGGACGGCGACGGCATCAGCGTCCTCAAGCGGATCAAGGAACAGCATCCGGACACGCTCGTCATCCTGATGACGGCGCACCAGAGCGTGGAGCTCGCCGTCGAGGCGATGAAGCAGGGCGCGTATCACTACGCGAACAAGCCGTTCAACCTCGACGAGATCTCGCTGCTCGTCGCCAAAGCGCTCGAGACGACCGAGCTGCGGCGCGAGGTGAAGACGCTGCGCGAGTCGCAGGCGCAGCCGTTCAGCTTCGATCGCATCGTCGGCGACGGCCCGGCGGTGAGCGCGGTGAAGACGCTGCTGAAGAAGGTCGCGGCGAGCCCGGCGTCGACGGTCCTGCTGACCGGCGAGAGCGGCACCGGCAAAGATCTCGCGGCCAAGGTGCTGCATTACGGCAGCGCGCGCGGGGCGAAGCCGTTCATGAACATCACGTGCTCGGCGCTGCCGGAGGCGCTGATGGAGAGCGAGCTGTTCGGCCACGAGCGCGGCGCGTTCACGGGCGCCGACCGGCAGAAGCGCGGGCTGTTCGAGACGGCCGACGGCGGGACGGTGTTCCTCGACGAGATCGGCGAGATGGTTCCGGGGCTGCAGGCGAAGCTGCTGCGGTTCCTCGAGGAGAAGACGTTCAAGCGCGTCGGCGGCGCGGTCGACATCAAAGTCGACGTCCGGGTCGTCGCCGCGACGAACCGGAACCTGCAGGAGGAAGTGAAGCAGGGGAAGTTCCGGGAGGATCTGTTCTACCGCCTCAACGTCCTGCCGATCGCGCTGCCGCCGCTGCGCGATCGCGCCGACGACATCCCGCGGCTCGTGGCGTTCTACGTGGATCTCTACAACGCGGAGTTCAAGAAGAAGATCCGCGGCGTCACGCCCGAGGCGATGGACTGGATCCGCCAGCACCCGTGGCCGGGCAACATCCGCGAGCTGCGCAACGCCATCGAGCGCGCGATGCTGCTGTCGGACAGCCCGATGCTCGACGTCGCGGATTTCTCGGGCGGCGCGGCGATGCCGATGCGGCTTGGCGGGACGGTCGAACTTCCGGCCGCCGGACTCAATCTCGACGATCTCGAACGTTCGCTGGTCGTCCAGGCGCTCGAACGCACCGGCTGGAACCAGACGAAGGCCGCCGCGTTGCTCGGTCTGAACCGCGACCAGATTCGCTACCGCGTCGAGAAGTTCCAGCTCGAACGAAAATAACCCGCGCCGGCTGCGGATTAATCCCCACCGACAGGCGCCGTCTCGCCGAATTGCCGGTATTTTCTGGAGGCGAGCGTGGCACGACGGTTGCCCTTCGCCGGGGTATGACGATCACGACATCTGAACCGATCCAGCTCCGCACGGCCTCCGAAGGCGCCGTCGCCGCTGGCGCTCCCATGGCCGCGCCGGCGGTGCCTGCCGTCCCCGTCGCGCCGCTCGCGCCGATCGGCACCCTGCCCGCGCCGATTTCGCTCGACGACAAAGTCCGCGAATTCGAAGCGAGCCTGATCAAGTGGGCCCTGCGCGCCACGCACGGGAACAAGTCGAAGGCCGCCGCGCTCCTGCGGGTCAAGCGGTCGACGCTCGGCGACAGAATCGTCCGGTGCGGTCTGGTCGATCCGCCGGAGCAGCCGGCGCCGGTCGAACAGGCCGGGTAGGGCAGGAACGAGGAACTCGTCATGGTGTCGATAGAACCGCGCGTCGAACGCTTCCTGCAGCTCGTGCAGGCCGAGTACCGCGAGATGCCCGGCCTCCAGCTGACGAAGCCCCAGATGCGGCGTTTTCTCGGTGTCGACGCGATGACGTGCGAGCTGGTGGTCGAGCGGCTCGAGCGCGAGCATTTCCTGCGGCGTACTCTGAGAGACTCCTACGTGCTGCAGTCCTGACGCGCACGGAACTTGCTCCTCAAGTCCGGTAGGAGCGTGTGCCATGGCGACTTTCCCTCATCGGCTGATGGGCGCGTCCGTTCTGGACGTCGACACATATGAAGAGGTGGAGGCGGACCGCGGCGCGACAGCTCAGGCGCTGATTGTCGTCCTCGCGTCGAGCCTGGCTTCCGGCATCGGCGCGGCGGGATTCATCCACCAGCGCGAAGCGCTTGTTCAAGGCATCTTTCTCTGGTCGGCCGTGTCGCTGATCGCATGGGCGGCGTGGGCGCTGCTCGTCTTTGAAATCGGGGGGCGGCTGCTGCCTGAGCCGGAGACGCGCGTCGACGTCGGCGAGCTCTTGCGCACCATCGGCTTCTCATCCGCGCCAGGCATGCTCCGCGTGTTCGGTATCGTGCCCGAGCTGGCGACGCCGGTGTTCATCCTTACGACTATCTGGATGCTCGTCGCCATGGTTGTGGCGGTGCGGCAGGCGCTCGACTATCGCAGCACCGCGCGCGCGGTCGGTGTGTGCGCGCTCGGTCTCGCGCTGGCTTTGATCATCGTCGTCGCGTTCGGGATGTTTGCGGCGCCGCTGTCGTAGAGGTCAGAGGTCGGAGGTCGGGGTCGGGGACCGGAGGTCAGGGGAGTCGCGACGACAGTTCGTCCATCGCGAGCGGCTCCTCCGTCGACAGCTGCTGCATGAGCACGTCGGCGGTCGCCTCGGAGGCATCGGTCCCGCGTTCCAGGCGGCGGGCGATCCGGTCGCGCAGGACGGCGACGGGCGCCGTGCAGTCCGCAATCACAAACGGCACACGTAAATCAGTGGCGACGGCGTGCAGCAGATCGCGCTGCGCTCGCTTGAGGAACGTCGCGTCGACGACGACGGTGTAGCCGGCGAGGACGATCGCCCTCGCCAGATCGGCGAGCCGGTGATAGGTTGCCGCGGTGGACGCCGCGGTGTAGACGCCCGCTCCGAACAGACGATGGCGCTCGACATCGGATCTGATTGCCACGGCACCGGCATCGACGAGCGCCCGGGCGCGCGTGCTCTTCCCGGAGCCGGCCACGCCGTGCGTGATGACGATCGACGGTTGCGCCGGCGCCGTTTCGCGCGTCGCCAGTCCGACGTAGCCGTCCACGCCGGCTGATTGGCCCGCAAGCGCCGCCACCTTCGCGCGCACCATCGCGCGGTACACGACGTAGAACCGCAAAACCTCGAGGCCGGCGTAATCGCCGGTCCGCTCGAGATACGTATTCAGGAACCGCGCGGCCAGGTCGCCGCGGCGCCGATCGCGCAGATCCATCACGACAAACGCGACGTCGCTCATGACGTCGATCCATCGCATGGCGGGGTTGAACTCGATGCAGTCGAAGAGGGTCACGCGGTTGTCGACGAGCGCGATGTTGCCGAGGTGCAGATCGCCGTGGCACTCGCGGATAAAGCCGTCACGCTTGCGGGCCTCGAACACGCGCGCGCACCGTTTTGCTTCGCGTTCGGTCCAGTCGCGCAGCGCGTCGACGCCGCCGAGGGCAGCGAAGTTGTCGCGCGCGTCTTTCAGGATCACTGCCGGCTCGCCGTAGGGCGTGCCACCAGCGGCGACCGCCGTCTGCGTGTGGAACTCAGCAACGACGCCGGCGAGCTCATCGACGCGCTCGGTCGTCAGCTCGTCACGTTCGATGGCGCGCGACAGCAGCCCGTTCTGATCGAACTCGCGCATCTTCACGGCGAACTCGATTGCCGGTCCGCTGCCGCCGATGACCGGCGCGTCCACGGATCCGGTGATGGGGACGACGTCGAGATAGATCGAGGGGGCGAGGCGGCCGTTGAGCCGGAGCTCCTCGCGGCAGTAGAACTCGCGTTTGGCGAGCGTGCTGAAATCGAGGAAGGGAAAGCGGACGGCCTTCTTAATCTTGTACGCGACGCCGTGATCGAAGAGCACGCAGGAGATGTGCGTGTCCACGTGGGGAAGGCGCAGGGCGGTGATCAGCTGCTGCTGGTCGTCCATCTTTATGACGGCACCGCCAGTACCGGCACCCGTGCGCGGCGGAGGACGGCGTCCGTTGTCGATCCAAGCAACAGCCGCGCCGTTTTGCCGAGTCCGCGCATCCCGAGCACGACCAGACCCGCGTCCCGCCGCCGCGAGCAGCGGATCTTCGACGAAGAGGACGAGCAGGCAGGCGCCGCCGCGGCGGGCAAGTGCGGCCGCGTGGCGCAGGGCCCTTGCCGAACTGTTCGAGAAATCGACACCGCACACGATTGAGCGCGTTCGCATGGCCGTCAGTCCTATGAGCCCGGTTTCCAGCCGTGAAGCGTTCGCAGGTAGTTCGCGCGTTCGAATGCCGACGGGTCCGCCACGGCGTGCAGGCTGAGGCGTCCGCGGACGGCGTCCATCGAGGCGAGCTGCTTGCGTTCCATCCACGCCTGCAGGCCGCGGCGCATCGTGTCGAAGAAACGCGGTCCGTGGCGCAGCGACGCCGACACGATCTGCACGGCGTTCGCGCCGGCCAGCAGCGCCTTGATCCCGTCGTCGACGTCCGCGATGCCGCCGCAGGCGATGAGCGACAGCCGCACGCGGCCGTACAGGATGCCGAGCCAGTGGAGCCGCAGGAGCAGGTCGTCGCTGGTCGACAGCCGCGGCTCGATGATCGTCCGCATCGTGTCCACGTCGATGTCCGGCTCGTAGAACCGATTGAAGATTACGACGCCGGCGGCGCCCGCCTCGTCCAGCCGATGGACGACGTTGGCGATCGAGGCGAAGAACGGCGAGATTTTGATCGCGATTGGGATGTGCAGCAGCTCCCGCAGTTCGGCGGTGAGCTGCACGAGCTGATGCTCGACCGCGGCGCCGGACAGCTTCGCGTCGGCGACGACTTCGAACAGGTTCAATTCGAGCGCCTGCGCGCCGGCCTGCTCGATGAGGCGCGCGAATCGCAGCCAGGACTCCGACGTCGTGCCGTTGAGCGAGCCGATGACCGGAATGCGCACCGCCTGGCGGACGCGCGCGACGTGCTCGGCGTACTCGTCTGGCGTGAACGCATAGTCGGTGTCGCGCGGAAAGACTTTCAGGTCGACTGCCGCGTCGCGGTCGTAGACGTCCTTGTGCCGGATGCGGCCTTCGGACGCGAGCGTAATCTGCTCCTCGAACAGCGACGGAAGCACGATGGCCGCCGCGCCGCCGTCTTCGAGCCTCCGTACGTCGTCGAGATGCCGTCCGAGCGGCGAGGCTCCGGCAACGAACGGATGCGAGAGCGGGAGCCCGAGCATCGATGTTGACAGGTTCATGACGAGCCTCTCTGTTTCTTACGCACAGGACGTGCCCACGCGAATCCGTGCGTCGGCAATCTTGCATCCCTGTCCAGGCGCCAGCGCCATCACGGGGTTGAGATCAAGCT
>DATNBT010000228.1:0-7260 GCA_035571855.1 Vicinamibacterales bacterium | reverse complement strand
GAAGTCGCGGTTCGAGTCGTACTCCCAGATCACCGATCCATCCAATACGGAGTATGCGCGAAGCGCGCCGTCGTTCGAGCCCGAGAAGATCACGCCGGGCAGCAGCGTCAGCGCCGCCGACTGCGCGCCGTTGCAGCCGCGTCCGCCGCCGCATTTCGGCGGCGCGGGTGCCGCGACCCACGCGCGTTCGCCGCTGTCGAGCGACACGGCGTGGAGGCCGCCGGGCTTCGGACGCAGGATGTCGGAGACGGCGAAGTACGCGCGCGCGCCGTCGGCGGCCGATCCCCATTCGATGCCGCCGAGCGCGCTGCCTTCGCCGGCGCGGTACTGCCAGACGACCGCGCCCTGCCTGTCCGGATCGAACGCCCAGCCGACGCCCGACTTCTGCCCGATCACGATCAGATCGCGTCCCGCCGCGGTCGTCGCGAGAATCGGCGGGCTGCCGAAGTCCACGTCCGGACCGTTCGTTTCAGGACAGTTCGGATTCGCGGAGCGGCCGCAGCCGGTGATGTAAATGTCGCTCGGCGTCGCCTGCTTCATCCAGCGGATCGCGCCAGACGTGAGATCGATCGCGACGATCGCGTCGCTCGACGGCTGCGGCGGCCCGCTGTAGGTGTTGCCGGTGGCGACATAGAGCGCGCCGCGCTTCGCGTCGATCGTGGGCGCCGACCAGATCGCGGATCCCGACGGTCCGAACAGGTCGACGCCGGCCGAACTCCTGCCGCGCGGCTTCGGCGTGTCGGCGACGGTGTAGGTTTTCCAGATCACCGCGCCGGTGGCCGCGTCGAGCGCGGAGACGCTGCCGCGGAAAGTGCAGCAGCCGTACGCGGGATCGGCGCCCTGCGCTTCTTCGTACGACGACACCGGCACGTACAGGCGGCCGTCGTAGAACGTCGGGGAGCCCGTGATGCGCGCGAGCGGATGGTCTTCCACTTTGCGCGACCAGATTTTCATGCCCGTGTCCGCGTCGATCGCGTACGCGTTGGCGCCGGTGTCGCCGAAGAAGGCCGCGGTGCGCGCGCCGATCGTCGCGATCGTGATGGCCGTGCGTACGCCGCCGCTCGCACTGAATGTCCAGCGGATGCAGCCGCTCGAGGCGTCGAGCGAATAGACGGTGCCGTTCTGGCTGCCGACGAATACGCGTCCAAGGGCGACGGTGGGTTGCGCCCAGGCGGACGCCGCGTCGGGAAATCCGAAGGCCCACTTCAGCGTCAGCCGCGGGACGTCGGCGGCGGCGAGTCCGGCCTGCTCGGTGGTCTGCAGCCGGCTGTTCGTCGGCGACGGGCTCCAGCCCGACCATCGCGCGCCGCGCGTGGCGCCAGCCGCCGACGCCGTCGTGCAGCGTCCCTTCGCCGCACCGAGCACGTCGTCTCCGACCTGTTTTCCGGTGAGGTACTCGGCGACGGCGCGCCGGTCGCCGCCGCTGAGCTTGCTGCCCTGCACGCGCATCGCGCCGGTGGTGAGCGCTTCGATGACGGCCTGCGGCGTGCGCGACGTGAGCGCGTCGGGCGAGGGCGCGCGTGAGTCAGGCTGGCCGGTGTGGCAGGAGGCGCACTGCGACCGGAAGACCTGCGCGCCCGTAGAAACCTGGGCGGCCGCCGTCGCTGCCAGTGCGAGACACGCGACGGCGATCGCGGCTGATTTCATGCGCTAATTCTGCCGACGCTGCCCCGGACGGATCCCCGCAATTTTCATTCTAAGTTTGAAGACGTGCGTGCAGGCCGTGATGTACAGGCCCTTGTTGTCCGCATCGCCGAACGCCAGGTTCGTCGCGCAGACGCGTGCACGCGGTTCGCCGCCTGGTTGCGGCAGGTGCAGCCGGCCGATCGGTTTCCCGTAGGGTGACGTGATCTGAATGATGCCCGGCGTGCCGCCGCTCGACGAGTAGAGATTGCCCTTCGTATCCACACGCAGGCCGTCCGACCCGTGATTGACGAACAGCCGTCCGTTCGCGACCGTGTCGTCGTCTCGAATGTCGTACCGGATCGTCTTGCCGCCGCCCGAGGTCACGTAGAGGTACTGCTCGTCGGGTGACAGCGTGATGCCGTTCGGGATCCCGCCGTGTGCGTCCTTGTCGCTGCCGAGCAGCGTCACCTTGCCGTCTTTGATCAGGTAGAAGCCGTAGTACGGCAGCTCGCGATTCGGATCTTTCTCCGCGCCGCGAAGGCCCCACGGCGTGTCCGTGAAGTAGATCGATCCGTTCGACTTGACGACGATGTCGTTCGGGCCGGAGAACTTCTTCCCGTCGTACCGATCCGCGAGGATCGTGCGCGTCCCGTCCTTCTCGAGCCGGTAGACCGTGCCGTCGTTCATCGCCGTGACGACGACGCGGCCCTGCGGATCGAGCGCGAGGCCGTTGGATCCGATCAGGACGATGGCGACGTGGCCGGCGACGGTCTGCGCGCCGACTCTGGTGTTGTCGGTGCCGGTGAAACCGCTCTTGTCGAGGAACACCGACAGCGGCCGTCCGCGCTGCCATTTGTAAATGACGTTGCCGGCGTTTTCGCTGAAGAGCAGATACCCGTCGCCCGGTTCGCCCGGCGCCGGCACCCACAACGCGCCTTCGGTGAGCGCGAACCGATCGCCGAGCGTTTCGATTGGCGTGTTCGCGTCGATGAGCTCATCTACGGCCGGATCGAGGCGCTCGACCCGGAACGGCGTGCCGCCGGCGAGCTGCCCGATGAGCATGGACGACAGGATGTAAGTCGCGATATTCTTCACGGCGCTTATGAGGAAACTGCTGCCGATTCTATTCGTTCTGGCGGGCGCGGCCCCGGTTTTTGCGCATCACTCGTTCGCGATGTACGACCACACGCGGACGCTGACGCTCAAGGGCGAGGTCAGCAAGTTTCAGTGGACCAACCCCCACGGCTACCTGGAGATCGACGTCAAGCAGAAGGACGGCACGGTCAAGCATTTCAGCTGCGAGATGACGAGCATCAACATGATGACGCGCCTCGGCTGGCGCTCGAACATGATCAAGGGCGGCGACGTCGTCACGGTGACCGTCGCGCCGCTGCTGAACGGCGAGCCCGCGGGGCTGCTGCTCGACGTCACGCTCCCTGACGGCCGCAAGCTCGAGCCGGGCGTGCCCGCCGCGACCACGTTCGCGCGGACACCGCCGCCGAAGGAGTAACGGCGATGCGAATGGGAACATCTGGTCGCCTGATCATTGTGGCAATGGGCGCCGTGCTTGCCGCGGCCGCGACGCTGCGCGCGCAGGCGCCGGCCACGCATCCGGACTTCAGCGGGTCGTACGAGCGCTACGGCAACATCTTCGGACAGCCGACGGCCGCGCAGCTCGCCGACAAGACGATTCCGCCGCGCAATCCGCCCGCGCCGCTGAAGCCGGAGCCGCTGAAGGAATATCAGGCGCGGCTGGCGGCCATCCGCGAAGCGGATCGCAAAGGCACGCCGCTCGCCAGCAACTACACGAGCTGTCTCGGCGACGGCATGCCGATGATGATGAACGCGATGTTTCCGATCGAGTTCCTCGTCACCAAGAACCAGGTGACGGTGATCGAGGAAGCGTTCACGCAGGTGCGGCGCATCCTGATCGATCGGCCGATGAAGAAGGTCGAGGACGTCGAGCCGGGATTCTACGGCTACTCGGTCGGTCACTGGGAAGGTGACACGCTCGTGGCGGAGACGATCGGCGTCAAAGAAGACATCCGCTACCAGAACGTGCCGCACACGAAGGATCTGCGCATCAAGGAACGCATTCATCTCGTCGCGCCGAACATCCTGTGGAACGAGATCACGATGGAAGACCCGGCCGTGCTCGAGAAGCCGTGGACCGTCACGATTGCGTATAAGAAGATGCCCGACTACACGCTGCTCGAGTACATCTGCGAAGACAACCGCGAGTACCGCGACAGCAACGGCGTCCAGCAGATTCACGTCAACAAATAATCGTGCGCGCGCCGGTGTGGCCGATTGCTCTGCTTCTCGCGGCGGGAGCCGCGTGCTCGAGCACGTCGAGCAGCAGCGCCTCCACACCCGCGGCGCCGTCCCCTGCACCGGCTCCGGCCCCGGCGGCGCCCACGATCACCGCACTCACCATTGACTCGTCGTCGATCCAGGGGGGACAGACAGCCACCGGCACCGTGACGCTGAGCTCGGCAGCGGGCGGCACGGGAGTGGCCGTGTCACTCACGAGCAGCAACGCGGCCGCCGCCGGCGTGCCGTCGTCGATCACGATTGCCGCGGGGTCGACGACCGGGAAGTTCTCGATCTCCACGCAGACCGTGTCGGCGGAAACCTCCGTGACGATCTCGGCGTCGATCGCCGGTGGCGCGGCACAGACCGCGACGATGCGCGTGACGGCGCCTGTGGCGGCGCTGTCGGTGCTCGAGACTCCGTCGCAGACGGTCGGCGCGGGCCAGCCCATTCAGATCACCGCGCGACTGACGGCGGCTGCGCCATCGTCGGGCACAGTCGTCACGCTGACGTCGAGCAGTCAGGTGCTGCCGGTCCCGCCCTCGGTGACCGTGCCGGGCGGCAATACGACGGCCGTGGCGAAACTGACGGTACAGGCGGCGTCGAGCGATTCGAGCGTCGTCGTGACGGGCGCCGCGGGCGGACAAAACCGGACGCTCGCTTTCACCGTCTGGCCCGTCTTCCTGCAGTTCACGAGCATGCCCGGCGACTTCGTCGGCGCGGGCAAGTCGATGCATCTGGACGCGGGACCTTCGTCGTGGATCTTCAACGGGAATATGTGGGACGGGAACAACAAGCTTCAGATCACCATGGTCAACGCGTCGCACACGAACAGCTACACCATATTTCTGGCGGCGCCCAACGGCGCGCCGTTGACCGCCGGCGTCTATCCGATCGCGCGTCGCATTCCGAATCCAGGCGAGGCACAGATCGACATCGGCGGCGACGGCCGGAGCTGTTATCAGTCGACCGGCAGACTCGAGGTGCTCGAGGCCGCCTACGGTCCGGGCCTTGCGAACATGTCGGGGTCCGTCGAACGCTTTCGAGCGACGTTCACGCAGACGTGCGACGTCACGCCGCCGGCAACCGGAGGGATGAGCGGCGAGATCAGGCTGGCCACAATTCCGTTCAACTGCACGATTAACAAGCAGTGCTGACGGGTACCGCCGAAGCACAGCTTGAAGCGGCGCTCCAGGGCGCCGGCGACATCGGTCGCGATATGCTGTGGCCATGACAATCCGACTGCTCGTGATCACGTTCGCGCTGGCCGCGTCGCCATCCTTCGCCCAGCGGGCGCCGACCAAGCCTGCGACACCGCCTGTGACCATCGCTCCGGCCGCGCCGCCGATCGCGCCGTTTCCCGCGGGCGCGAAGGTCGCCTTCGTCAACGTCCAGGCGATCGTGCAGACCAGCGCCGAGGGCAAGGCCGACAACGCGAAGGTGGACGCGCTCGTGAAGAAGAAACAGGGCGAGGCGCAGGCCATGAAGTCGCCGACGCCCCAGGCGCAGCAGCAGTTCCAGCAGCAGGCGCAGCAGGAAGTTCAGCAGCTCCAGCAGCAGCTGCAGGCGGACTTTCAGAAGAAGCTGATGCCGATTCTCCAGCAGCTCGCGCAGGAGAAGAAGCTGAGCATGCTGCTCTCCGCGCAGGACGCGGGGCTGATCTGGGCCGAGCCCGGCCTCGATCTGACCTCTGAAGCGATCAAGCGCTTCGACGCGTCATTCGGTCCCAAAGGCAAGTAGCACGTTGCCGCCGGATGCGCCGGATCCCACGGCGTATCCGGAACCCACGTACACCATGCCGTCGACGACGACCGCGCCCGACGTGGCGATCGCGCCGCCGTGCGCGGGCTGCACGCGGTTGATGGTCTCGAACTCCTTCGCCGTCGGATACTCCCACAGCTTCGTGCCGTCGGCCGCAGACAGCGCGTAGAGCATTCCGTCCGACGCGCCTTCGAACACGACGCCGGGAATCGTCGTCGCCGCCGCGCCGAGCGAGGGCCCGCGCCCGCGCCCCGTCGCAGGTGCTCCCGTCTGCGGAGGGGCGAACAGCCACGCGCGCTCGCCGGTCGCCGGATTCACGGCCGCGAGTCCGGCCGCGCCGATGCCGTAGTACACGAGCTTGTCGTCGGCGGACCCGCCCCAGACGATCGACGATCGGCCGCGGCCGTTGCCGTTCAACGGCTGGCCGAGCGGATGCACGCGATAGAGCAGCTTGCCGTTGTCGTCGGGATCGAGCGCGAAGATGTCCGCCGACTTCGTGCCCGCGATCAGCACGCGCTTGCCGTTCGGCAGCGTCTTCAGGATCGGCGAGTTGCCGATGTCCATGTCCGGGCCCATCGGCTTCGGGCACGCTTCGCTCGCGTCAGGGATGTTGCAGCCGCCCATGAAGACGTCGTTCTCCGTCGCCTGGTACGACCAGAGATATTTTCCGGTGTCGAGATCGACCGCCATGATCGCGTCGGTCGTCTTCGGCGACGGCGCGGTCGTCGCGTCGCCCGTGCCGAAGTACACCGCGCGCTTCACCGGATCGATCGTCGGCGAATTCCACACGGCGCCGCCCGCCGGCGCATACAGCTTCACGCCGTTCGCCATCGTCTTGTAGACCTTCGGCTCCTCGGGTACGACGTACGCCTTCCAGATCTGCCTGCCGGTGTTCGCGTCGAGGGCGACGACGGATCCGCGCGACGTGCAGCACGAGTAGCCCGGGTTGCCGCTGCTGAATTCTTCCGATGAGGAGACGGGGACGATGACCTTGCCGTCGTAGTAGCGCGTGCCCGCGGTGATGCGCGCGACGAAGTGCGGATCGACTTTCGTCTTCCAGAGCTGCTTGCCGTTCTGCGCGTTGATCGCGAACACGTTCGCCTGGCCGTCGCCGACAAACGCGGCGTACTTCGCGTCGGGATTGCCGGGGACGTTCTTCACCGCGCCGACGGTGATGGCGTTGCGGATGATCGATCCGGCTTCGAACGACCAGTAGACGCAGCCGCTTTTGGCGTCGATCGAGTACACGTAGCCGTTGTCGCTGCCGACGAACACGCGGCCGGACACGACCGTCGGCTGCGCGTTCGCGGATACGCCCGACGGGAATCCGAACACCCACTTCAGCTTCAGCTTCGGGATCTGCGCCGGCGTGAGCTTCGCGACGTTCGCGGGCTGGAAACGCGTGTTCGCAAGGTCAGGGCTCCAGCCGTTCCATGCGGGACGGCTCTCGGGATCCGGCAGCGGCGGATTCGTCCGGCACTGAAATCCCATCGTCTCGCTGCCGCCCGACTTCGCGCTGCCGAGCGGACGCCCGGCCATGAACTCGGCGACGGCCTTCTT
>DATNBT010000227.1:0-17417 GCA_035571855.1 Vicinamibacterales bacterium | reverse complement strand
GAGATTTGATTACAGGAAGTTCTCACCCGAGCCGGTGCAGGCGATGGCGGCGCTCGAGAAGTACATCGCGTCCTGCGGCCTCGACCACAAGTTCGTCCATCTGCTGAAGCTGCGGGCGTCGCAGATCAACGGCTGCGCGTTCTGCATCGACATGCACTCGATCGACGCGCGCGCCGAAGGCGAAACCGAACAGCGCCTGTACGCGCTCAACGCCTGGCGCGAGACCGCCTTCTTTACGGATCGCGAACGCGCGGGGCTGGCGTGGATCGAAGCCGTGACACTTGTCTCAGAGACACACGTGCCCGACGACGTGTATCAGGAGGCGCGGCGACATTTCACCGAGAAGGAGATCTTCGATCTCACGTTCATCGCGTCGGCAATCAACGCGTGGAACCGGATCGCGATCGCGTCGCGCACGCCCGCGGGCACCTATCGGCGCGGCGGCGTGAAGGTATAATTCCAGGAGACGGATGAGACGCGTTTACGTTCTCCTGACCTCGCTGCTCGCGGCCTGTTCGACCGTCTCGACGCCGTCCTCGTCGACAATCACGCCGGCGACGTTCGTCATGACGTGGCCGGCGACGGCGTTCGCGCAGACGGCGGTCGGCTCGACCGCGGCGTCGCCGATCGCCGTGACGTTGTCGAACTACGGCACGTCCGGCGTCCCCGTCACCAGCTTCTCGAGCTCGAACCCGTCGGAATTTCCGGCCACCACGACGTGCGCCGTCGGCGGGTCGCTCGCGCCGAAGTCGACGTGTCAGATCACGACGAATTTCAAGCCGTCGACCACCGGCGCGCGGACCTCGACGCTCACCATCGCGGCCAACGGCTCCTCGTCGACGATCGACCTCACGGGCACGGGCGTCACGGCCGTGACGCCGCACGTGGCGATCGACATCGCCGCCGGCCCTCCGGGGACGATCTTCACGCTGGCGGTGACGGCCGCGACGCCGAGCAGCACGGTCACGCTCAACACAATTTACAGAGCGACTCCGGCAAGTCCCGGCGTGGTGACGACCACCGCCGGATGGGCGACCGACAGCTCAGGCAACGCGACGATCGCGAGCAACTCCGACGATCGCGGCACGTATGAAAGCTGGGTCGTCGACGCCACGACCGGCGTCGCCTCCAACCACGTCACGCACACGGTCCAGTAGCCGCTGAACGGCGGAAGACGACCGCGTCGCGGCCGTCAATGCGCCGGATGCGGCCGTTCCGGTCCGCGGGTGTCGCCTTCGGCACGATCGTGCTCGGCGGCATCGTGGTCCGGATCGGGAATCGTCGACGGCGCGTCGCTCGCATCCATGGTCCCCTCGAGCGTGTCGTCGAGCCCGGCCTCACGGCTCTGCTTTTCTTTCTGCCGCGTCGGCTCATGCATCTGAGTGGGGTCTGGCTGATTCATGCACCGCGCGTCTGCAAATGCGTGGCCTGGGGGTTGCACCCATCAAATCGTTGCACGACCACTCCAGGAGGACGACATGAACGGCGATACCCTGAAAGGCCAGTGGCACCAGATCAAAGGCGAGATCAAGAACCAGTGGGGCAAGCTGACGGACAGCGACGTCGATCAGATCGAAGGCAACGGCGAGAAGCTGGTGGGCAAGCTGCAGGAGCGCTACGGCTTCGCGAAGGACCGCGCGGAACAGGAGTTCCGTGATTTCCAGGCAGCGTCCAACGACGCCGCCGCCGACGCCGACCGGGATGCGACGCGCCACTGAGACAGGCAGGGTGCGCCCCCGGGGCGCACCTGTTATATCGCACCTATATATAAGGTAGGGGCCAGAGTGCCAGACGACCCGAAACCACCCACGACTCCGCCGACAGAACCCACACCGAAGCCGGTGATCGATCCCCCGCCTGAGCCGAAGCCGAAAGGGCCGTTTACAGTCTGAGCGCGCCGATCAGCAGCGAGTCGGCGGACGACACCCTGGTCGTGCCGTCGGAGCCGATGGTATGCGTGTGCTGGCGGCAGACGTCCTGGACGCTCGCGTCCTTATAGAAGTTGCCCATCGCGTAGCCGCACAGCAAAGAGAAGCCTCGTGCGCGGCCGAGCTGGTTCCAGAGCATCTCGAGTTGAATCGCGGCGATGTCGCGGCCCTGCTTCCACAGCACGTCGACCATCTCGCCGTACGCGCGGATTTCGCAGTTCTTCTTTCCGCGCGACGCGCGGTCGAGCGCCGCGTGGGCCACGGCGAAAAACCTGTCGCGGTTGGGGACGCCGTCCGCCATGAACCGCTCCATCATCGAATCCGCGTCGATCACGAGGAGCGTCTCGGAGGCCTGCGCGGCGGCGATGTCGACTTCCCGTGCGCGCAGCTCCGCGACGATGCCCTGCGAGTGCTCCGGCGTCGCAATCACCACCGCCGGATGGCCGACCACGAGCCCTTCGTGCAGGAACGCGGCGACGATGCGGCAGAGAGACGCTTCGTTGTCGTAGAACCTCACCGCGTGGAAGTGACCTTGTTTCACCGTTACCCCACCACTAGCCTACAGCCTCGCGAACATTTCGTCTGCAACATACCGCGCCGCCCGCTGCGTGCGGTCGAGCTGAACGAACGCGCCGTCGCGCGTCTGCATCAGGAATTTCTGATCGACGAGCCGCGACAGCACCGTATGACAGGTTTCCCGATCGAGCCCCCACAGCCGGCACGCCTGCGGTTGCGTGAGACACAACCCCGGCATCTCGAGAAATTCGCCCTGAATGCGGCGGAACAGCGCGTCTGGAACAGCTGAGGTGACGGTTGGGTTTGCCATGACCTCATCAGATAGCAATCGACGTACCGCCACTTTCATGAACTCCGGAGGACAAAACAGCGAAACTTCTGCCGCCGCGCTCACGGCTGAGCAGCTTAAGTCCCACCGATGGAACGGGATTACCTTGGCGTGAGCCTTGCGAAGGTGCCACGCGGTATGGCTGACCCACCGATGCGAGTTCTGCTCGTCGAGGACGATCCCGCGTACGCGGAGCTTACGCGCGCGATGCTGAGGACGACGAGCGGCACGAACGTCACGCTCGATCACACGATATCCGTACACGCGGCGGTCGATCGACTTGCGGATCATCAGTACGACATCGTCCTGCTCGATCTCGGACTCCCCGACGCACAGGAGCTCGAGGCGCTGAACAGCCTCGTCGGCGCGGCTCCGGATCTTCCATTAGTGATCCTCACGGGGACGGAAAACGAGGTCCTCGCGCTGCAGGCGGTCAAAGGCGGCGCGCAGGACTACTTGATCAAAGGCCAGGCGACGCCGGAACTGCTGGTCAGGGCCATCCGCTATGCGATCGAGCGGAAGCAATCCGAATTACACATCCGGCACCTGGCGTATTACGACCCCCTGACGCAGCTGCCGAACCGACGGCTGCTGATCGAGCACCTGGGACACACGCTGAAGCGCGCCGCCCGGGCGGACAACATCGTCGGCGTCTTCTTCATCGACGTCGACAACTTCAAGCAGATCAACGACGCCTTCGGCCACGCGACGGGCGACGCCGTCCTCACCGAGCTGGCGAGCCGGCTGTCGAAGGCGCTGCGCAGCAGCGACACCCTCGGACGGCTCTCGGGCGACGAGTTCGTCGCCATCGTCGAAGCCGGCGAGGCGCGGGAGCTGGCGCTGGTCGCGAACGCGCTGCAGCGGAGCGTCAAGACGCCGTTCACGACGCCGCACGGCGAGCTGTTCGCGACGCTCAGCATCGGCGTGAGCTCGTTCCCCGCCGACGGCGACGAAGTGGCCGAGCTCCTCCGCAACGCCGACCACGCGATGTACCGCGCGAAGGCGCAGGGGCGCGACACCGTCTGCTTCTTCGCGGCGCCGGCGGAAGCCACTCGATCGTTTCCGCTGACGTTTACGAGCGCGTTACGCCGCGCCGCCGAACGCGGCGAGCTGCTGGTGCACTACCAGCCGCTCGTCAACCTCCACACCGACACGATCGACGGCCTCGAGGCGCTCGTGCGCTGGCAGCATCCGAGCCGCGGCGTGATCCCTCCCGGCGACTTCATCCACCTGGCGGAAGAGAGCGATCTGATTCTCAACATCGAACGCTGGGTGCTGCACACGGCGATGACCGAGACCGCGCAGAACCCGTACGCGCGGCTGCTGCGCGTGGCGGTCAATCTCTCCCGCCGCCACTTCGACAACCCGGCGCTCGTGCGCCGGCTGCGCGCGCTCGTGGGGGAGATCGGCTACGACTTCCATCTCCTCGAGCTCGAACTGAGCGAGAGCGGCATCATGCATCATCCCGATCGCGTCCTCGATCATCTCAAGGCGTGCCGCGATCTCGGCATGACGATTACCATCGACGACTTCGGCACGGGCTACTCGTGCCTCGGATTGATGAAAGATTTTCCGCTGACGTCGCTGAAGATCGATCAGTCGTTCGTGCGCAACTGCGGCGGCGACCCGGTGAACGGCGCGCTCGTCTCGGCGGTGATCAGCATGGGCCACGCGCTCGGCCTGGAAGTGACCGCGGAAGGCGTCGAGACCGAAGCTGAGCTGACTTTTCTGCGCGAGCAGAAATGTGATCGCGCGCAAGGCTGGTATTTCGGAAAACCTGTTCCCAGTTCAGAGCTGTCGGAGATTCTTTCCCACGCGCCGCTCGACGTGAAGCACTAAGCACTCCACGTCACACTCTCGCTCACACGGTTCCAAATTTCTTCCGCATCACGCGCTGCGCGGACGTCGCGACGCCCACGAGCATCGTGCCGACGGCGAACAGTTCCGCGGATTCCGGAATCTCCACACGCACCGATCGGCCCGTGAGCTCGACCGTGTTGCCGATCGATCGCGCGCCCAGCGAGACGGTCAGCACGCCCACGGGCAGAACGATCATCATCAGACGCAGCCACGTTCTGTTCGACATTTCGTGCAATCTCCTCGGCCCCCAGCAGCTTCAACAAATGTGCCCCTTCTCTTTTTGCGAACACCTTTTCCCTCATGTGCGAACGGGCACGCTCGAGCTGGCGCACTGCCGAGCTCGCATCCCCAGAAAAGTTCTTCCGGTTCGCGGCATTGAGATTGCTTTGTGGTCGAGTCAGTGAGGAAGAGATGAGCCATAAACCGCAGATCATGGTCGTCGACGACGATCAGGCCATCTGCGAATTTCTGCGGATGTTTCTCGACGGCCTCGGCTATCGCGCCGTCACAGTCAACAACGCTGAACAAGCCGTCGAGCTGTACAGCGCGGAACGGCCCGATGCCGTGATCATGGACGTCATCATGCCGGGGTCGATGGACGGCCTCGGCGCGCTCGCCGCGTTCAAGAAGATCGATCGCGAGGTGCCGGTCATCGTCATCTCGGGCCAGGGGCGCACGGCCACCGTGGTCCACGCGATGAAGCTCGGCGCGTTCGACTTCATCGGCAAGCCCTTCGACGAGACGGACCTCGAGGCGCTGCTGGCCGACGCGCTGCGCCAGCGGCGCTTCAACCGCGACGTCTCGATGGTGCGCAACGGCCTGCAGCATCCGAACACGCATCCGATGGTGTTCGGCGAGAGCGCCGAGATGCGCGAGGTGAAGGAGCTGATCGAGCGCGTCGCCGGGACCGACGTCACCTGCCTGATCCGCGGCGAGAGCGGCACCGGCAAGGAGCTGGTCGCTCGCGCGCTCTATGCCTCGTCGCAGCGCCGCGACAAGCCGTTCGTCAAGGTGAACTGCGCGGCCCTGCCGACCGAGCTGCTCGAGTCGGAGCTCTTCGGCTTCGAGCGCGGCGCCTTCACCGGCGCGATTCAGCAGAAGCCCGGGAAGTTCGAGTTCGCCAACAAGGGGACCATCTTCCTGGACGAAATCGGCGACATGAGCTACCCCCTGCAGGCGAAGCTGCTCCAGGTCCTGCAGGATCGCGAGTTCACGCGCCTCGGCGGCAAGCAGGACATCCGCGTGGACGTCCGCGTCATCGCCGCCACCAACAAGGATCTGCCGAAGGCGTGCGCCGACGGCCAGTTCAGGGACGACCTCTACTTCCGCCTCAACGTCGTCTCGATCAACCTGCCGCCGCTGCGCGAACGCCGCGACGAGATCCAGGTCCTGACCGAATACTTCCTCCGCAAGTACTCCACCGAGTACCAGCGTCCGTACTCCGAGGTCTCGCCCGAGACCATGCAGATGTTCATGGACTACGCATGGCCGGGCAACATCCGCGAGCTGCAGAATCTGGTGCGTCGCATCGTCGTTCTGGGCACCGAGTCGCCGGTCCGCAAGGAGATCGGCCTCGGGTTCCCGGTGGCGGCCCGGCGGGCCTCCCTCTCACCGGCAGCGCATGACGTCGCCGCAGTGCCGGCCGTGCCGCCACCTTCTCCGCCGGCGCCCGCGCCGCCGCCGGCCGCGGCGGCGCCCGCCGCGCCCGTGCGCGACGACACGAACACGTCGCTCAAGGACATCTCCCGGATCGCCGCGCGTGAAGCCGAGAAGGTGCTGATCCTCCGCATGCTCCAGCAGACGCGGTGGAACCGCAAAGAGACCGCGCAGATCCTCGGCATCAGCTACAAGGCGCTCCTCTACAAGATCAAGGACGCCGGCCTCGACAAGGCGCCCACCCCATGAATCCCGGCACTTACTTCCCGCACAACTCGAAGCTGCTCGCGCCGACGGCGTTCCGCTTCGTGCTCAACCGCGAGCTGCGGCACGCGATGCGCGCCAACGGCTGCCTCAGCCTGGTGACCATCGAGACGACGCGCGATCTCGGCGGCACCACCGTCAGCGCCGACGACGAGACGATGCACGAGATCGCGCAGGTGCTGCACGACGAGATGCGCGATCGCGACCTCCTCGGCTACACCGACGCGGGGACGCTCTCGCTCGTGCTCCGCTCCACCGACTACCAGCGGTCGATGCGCGTCGTCGACCGCCTGATGGCGCGCCTCGGGCGCCACAATTTTCAGGCGCCCGTGCAGATCGCGGTCGGCGCCGCGTGCTACCCGACGCACGCGATGGGCGCCGAGTCGCTGAAACGCTGGGCCGTGTCCCACCCGGTTGCGTCCGTCCATGCCGCCGCTCCCTCGTCCACTGATCAGAATTGAGGATCCGATGAAGACATCCTTCGCCACCCTGATCGTTTTCGGAATCACCGCCGTCCTCGGCGCCGCCACGCCGTCGCTCCGCGGCGCCGGAGCGGATGAGAACGTCGTCACGCCCGCCGCCAGCGGCGAGTACCGGCTGTCGCAGGGCGACAAGCTGCGCATCGAGGTCTACAAGGACGCGCAGCTCTCGCAGAACGTGCAGGTCCGCCCCGACGGCAAGATCACGCTGCCGCTCATCGGCGACATCCAGGCCGACAACCGGACGCCGATCCAGCTGCGCGACCTGATCACGACGCAGCTCAAGACCTACATGACCAACCCCGTCGTCACCGTCATCGTCGTCGAGACGAAGCCGTCGGTGGCGTACGTCACCGGCGAGGTGAACCATCCGGGCGCCGTGCAGCTGAGCGACGAGCAGCTGACCGTGCTGCAGGCGATTGCGATTGCCGGCGGCCTGAAGGACTTCGCCGACGCGAAGAACATCAAGATCATCCGCAAGGCGGGCAAGCGCGGGCAGCCGATCAACTTCAACTACAAGGACGCGATTCACGGCAGCGCGCCCATCTATCTGCACGCCGGCGACACGGTCGTCGTTCCCGACTAGGGCGCGGGTGACACGATGACGAGCTCTGCTCACATCATCCGCGGCGTGTGCGCGCTGGCGCTGCTCATCGGCACGCCGCTCGCGGCCGCCGCCGGCCAGCGGCAGGAGATGCCGACGGTCGCCGATCCGAACGGCACGTCGGCGACGCTCACCACGACCAGCGGCTGGCTGGTGACGCCGTCACTGCTGCTGTCGCGGACCTCGGACGACAACGTGCTGATGCACGGGCCGGGCGACACGCAGGATCACGACCTGATCAACGTGATCAACCCGCGCGCGGACCTCAATTACAACGGCCGGCTGACGCAGTTCGCCTCGAACTACACGGGGGCGTTCGTCAGGTACAACAGCCTGACGTCGCTCGACAGCTACGAACAGCACGCGGGCGCCACGATGAAGCGGCGCGTGACGAAGTTCACGTCGTTCTATTTCAACGCCGACTTCACGGCGTCGCCCACCACGGAGCTGCTGAACCTTCCGGTGCCGTACGTCCGCACGGGCGCCACCACGGACAACTTCCACGGGGGCATCGAGCGCACGGGCAAGCGCGTGACGCTCGATATCGGCGCGCATTTCCAGCAGGCGCGGTTCGAAGCGAACCAGACCTACGAGAACCTGCTGCTCGGCGGCAACAGCATCGGCGCCGACCTGAGCATCCGCCGGCGCATGACCGAGACGACGTCGCTCTTCGCGGACGCGAACACCGAGCATGAAACGATCGGCCAGGCGCAGCAGCAGTTCGACGTGCAGCGCGTGGTCGCGGGCGCCGAGCACCGGCTCAGCGAGCGGACGCTGGTGTTCGCCGGCGCCGGCGTGTCGCGGCTGAGCGCGACACAGTTCGGGCCCGCGCGGTCCGGCCCCAGTTTCAAGCTGGGCATCAGCCAGCATTACCACGCCACGATCATCGACGTGTCGTACGACCGCGCGTTCGTGCCGTCGTTCGGCTTCGGCGGCACCACGCAGAACGGGTCGCTGACCGTGCGCGCCCAGACCCCGATCACGCGCCGCATCTACACGCAGGACCTGGTGTCCTACCAGCGGCAGGACGCGATCATCATCGACTTCCCCTCGCTTCGTTCGGTCTGGATGCAGGCCGCGGTCGGCTACATCGCCAGCCCCTGGCTCCGCATCGAGGCCTACTACGCCGGCACGCGGCAGACGGTCATCGGGCCGGACGCGCTGCTGCACCACAACCAGTTCGGCGTCCAGGTCATCACCGGCAAACCCGTGAGGATTCACTGATGGAAAACAAATTTTCGCCCCTCGATTACGTCTCGGTGGTCCGCCGCCGCAAGTGGTGGCTCGTCACGCCCATCGCCCTGTCGATCGTCGCCGGCTGGCTGCTGGTGAAGTACCTGCCGAAGGAATACCGGTCGATGGCGACGCTCGGCGTCACCGCGCCGACGGTGTCGCCGACGATCGTCGGACAGCCGGCGCTGTTCGACAACCAGGAGCGGCTGCGCGCGCTGACGCAGCAGCTCAAGAGCGAGCAGATCCTCTCCCGCGTCGTGCGGGAAGAGAAGCTCACGCCCGCGCAGGACGCCAAGGACGTCGCGAAGGCGGTCGACAGCCTGCGCGGCAACATCGACATCAAGGTGCCGGACCCGGTCGCCAACACGAACGAGATCCGGCGGCTCGACACCTTCGTGCTGAGCGTCGCGGACTCCGAGCCCGGCCGCGCGCAGCGCGTCGCCGATCGCCTCGCGTCCGTGTTCGTCGACGCGAACTCGAAGCTGCGGACCGAGCACGCCGAAGACACGACCGCGTTCATCACGATGCAGGTCGCGGCCAGCCAGGAGCGCATCAACGAGCTCGAGTCGCGGCTGCGCAAGGCGAAGGAAGCCTACATGGGCCAGCTGCCGGAGCAGACCGGCGCGAACCTCGCGACGATCGGCGGCCTCCGCCAGCAGCTCGCGACCGACGCGAACAACATCCGCAGCGAGCGCGACCGGCTGACGGTCATCGAAGGCCAGATCCAGGCGATCGACAGGAACAGCGTCGACGAGCCGATCCCCGGCCGGTCCGACAGCGGCCTCTCGCCCGAGGTGCGGGTCGCGTCGCTCGAGCGCGAGCTCGCCACCGCGCGGACGATGTACACCGACAAGCATCCCGAGATTCAGCGGCTCGAGGAGGAACTGGCGTCGGCGAAGAAGGAAGCGGCCGCCGCCCAGCAGCGTCCGGCGGCCGACCGCCTCGCGCGGCTCCAGCGGAATCCGGCGTACCTGCAGCTCGTCGCCGAGCGCGACGTCGCCCGCAACCGCATCCGCGATCTCGAACGCGACAGCGCCGACACGCAGGGCACGATCGCGCGCTACCAGGCGCGCGTCGAAGCCGCGCCGATGGTCGAACAGCAGCTGGCCACGATCGAGCGCGACTACAACCTCGAGAAACAGCAGTACGGCGAGCTCACGGCCAAGCAGCGCACGGCGGCGATGAACGCCAACGTCGAGCGCAACCGCGGCGGCGAGCGGTTCGACGTCCTCGAGTCCGCGAGCTTCCCCAGCGCGCCGATCAAGCCCATTCCGCTGCGCGTGTGGCTCGGCTCGATCCTCGGCGGCATCATCCTCGGCGCCGGCCTGACCCTGCTGCGCGAGTACGTCGACGGCGCGGTCCACGACGAACGCGAGCTCCGCGACGAGTTCGAGCTGCCGATTCTCGGCAGCATCAGCCATCTGCCTGCATAGGAGACATGAAATGAGCCGCATGCAAAACATCCTGGACAAGGCCGAGCGCGAAGGCGCCGTGCTGCGTATCCGGCCGCTTGCCGACCAGGACCCGGTCGAACGGTCCGGCGTCGCGGTCGCCGAGGCGGTGACCATGGCGTCGCTCCCGGCGCCGGCGATCCAGCCGGTGCACGGGCCGGCCCGGACGTCGACCGCGCGCCGCATCGACCGGACGCTCGTGGCCGCGCACTCGCCCGACGCGAACACCGCGCGGCAGTACCGCAGCCTCTGCACGCGCATCGTGCACGCCGACGCGAACAGCCCGGTGAAAGTGATCATGATCACCAGCCCCGGCGCCGGCGAAGGCAAGAGCGTCACGGCCGCCAACCTCGCGCTGACGATGGCGCGCGAGTACGCGAAGCCGACGTGCCTCGTCGACGCGAACCTGCGCTCGCCGAAGCTGCACGAGATGTTCGGCGTCGACGGTCCCGACGCCGGCCCGGGCCTCGTCGACGTGCTCGCCGGCCGCGCGACGCTCGACGAGGCGCTGACGGCGATCGAGCCGGCCGGGATCACGCTCCTGCCCGCGGGCAAAGGCGGCGAACATCCGGCCGAGCTCCTGAGCACGCCGCTGATGCGCCGCACGCTCGACGGCCTGCGCGCGCAGTTCGATCGCATCATCATCGACGCGCCGGCGGCGATGCCGATGGTCGACCTCGGGCTCATGGAGGCGCTCGCCGACCGCATCGTCCTCGTCGTCCGCTCCGGGGTGACGCCCAAGGCCGCCATCCAGGACGCGCTCTCGCAGATCGACTCGTCGCGGCTGCTCGGCGTCGTCCTCAACGAGGCGATGTAGGACGCGATGCAGGTCTTCAACCGGCACGTCTCGGCGAAAGGGCTGACGGTGTTCAGCCTCGAGACCGTGCTGATTGCCGCGACGATCCTGATTGCCGCCCGTGTGCACGGGCCGATCGACACGGTGCCGGGCGCGTTCTGGAAGATCGCGTTCGCCACCGCGGTGTGCGAGCTCTGCTTCTACTACAACGACCTGTACGACCTGACGATCGTCCACTCGAAGGCCGAGCTGCTGGTGCGTGTGATGCGCGCGGCAGGCACGGCCGCGCTCGTGCTGGCGAGCGTGACCGTGCTCGTGCCGGCAATCAACATCGGCCACGGCGTGTTCCTCACCTCCGTCGGCCTGCTGCTCGTCGTCGTCCCCACGTGGCGCATCGCGTTCGACGGCGTCACCCAGGATCCGCATCTCGAGGAACGCGTGCTGATCGTCGGCACCGGTCCGGTGGCGCAGATGGTCGCGCGCCAGATCAAGGCGCAGCACGACTTCACGTACCGCGTGGTGGGCTACCTCGCGGACGACGACAACGCCGACACCGAGGACGACGACGGGCTGGACCTTCCGCTGCTCGGCAGCGCCGTGGACGTCGCGCGGCTCACCGGGCTGCACCAGATCAACCGCGTCATCGTCGCCATCTCCGATCGCCGCGGCCACCTGCCGATTCAGGAGCTGCTGCGCGCGAAGCTGTCGGGCGTCCGCATCGAGGACGCGGCGACGACGTTCGAGCGGATTACCGGAAAGATCCTCACCGACGGCCTGACGCCGAGCTGGTTCATCTTCTCGGACGGCTTCAGCGCCAGCCGCGGCACCCGCCTGATCAAGCGGATGCTCGACCTCGTGCTCGCGGCCGTGGGTCTCGTGGCGGCGGCGCCCATCATGCTCCTGACGGCGCTCGCGATCCGGCTGGACTCCCCCGGCCCGGTTTTCTACAGGCAGGAGCGCGTCGGCGAGAACGACCGGCTGTTCACGCTGTGCAAGTTCCGGTCGATGCGCAGCGACGCCGAGAAAGGCACGCCGATCTGGGCGAAGAGCAACGACAGCCGCGTGACGCGCGTCGGCCGCTTCATCCGCCTCACCCGCCTCGACGAGCTGCCGCAGCTGCTCAACGTCCTGCGCGGCGACATGAGCTTCGTGGGCCCGCGGCCCGAGCGCCCGTACTTCGTGCAGCAGCTCACCGCGCAGATTCCCTTCTACGCCGAGCGCCACGCCGTGAAGCCGGGCGTCACCGGCTGGGCCCAGGTGCGCTACCGCTACGGATCGTCGGTCGAAGACGCGATGGAAAAGCTCCGGTACGACCTCTACTACATCAAGCACATGTCCATCGCGTTCGACCTCACCATCGTCATCGATACGGTGAAGGTGATCGTGTGCGCGAAGGGAGCCCAGTGAAGGGCGTCAGCGACGAGGCGAAAACCGTCACCAGGAATCTGTCCACGCGCTACCTCGCCATCGTGGCCGAGATGGCCGTCGGCCTGCTCGTCCTGCCGTTCAACGTCTCGCATCTCGGAAAAGCGGCCTACGGCCTCTGGATGCTGACGACGTCGGTCACGGCGTATTTCTCGGTGCTCGACCTGGGCTACTCCGGCGCGCTGGTGAAATTCGTCGCGCAGTACCGCGCGAAGCGCGACCTGCGCGGCCTGAACGAGATCCTCAGCACGACGTTCCATCTCTTCGTCGTGTTCGGCATCGTCACCTATCTCGCCGCGATCGTCATCGCCGTCTTTCTCGACAAGGCGCTGCGGATTTCGCCGGACCAGCTGTACGTCGGCCGCGTCATCCTGCTCGTGACGAGCGTCCAGTTCGCGCTCGGCACGGCGTTCAGCGTGTTCGGCGCGGTGATCAACGGCTTCCAGCGCTACGACATCAACAACATCACCGGCACCGTCAGCAGCGTCGTCGTCGCCATCGTCAACGTCATCGTCCTCTCGCTGGGCTACGGCCTCATCGAGCTCGTCATCGCGACGACGACGGTGCGGGTGCTGACGTACTGGGTGTACCGCGCGAACGCCTACCGCGTCTTCCCGGGACTGAGCCTCAAGCCCGGCAACTTCCGGAAAAGCCGGCTGCGCGAGGTCACCTCCTTCAGCGTCTTCATGCTGATGATCGACTGGGCCAACAAGATGAACTACTCGATCGACGCGATCGTGATCGGCATCATGCTGGGCACGGCGGCGGTCGCGGTGTGGTCCGTCGGACAGCGGCTCGCCGAGGTCACGCAGCGGCTGACGAACCAGCTCAACGACATCCTCTTCCCGAACGTCGTCGACCACAGCGAATCGAGCCGCACGGACCGCCTGCAGGCGATCTTCCTCGTCGGCACGCGCCTGTCGCTGGCGACGGTGGTGCCGATCTGCACCGCGCTCGTCTTCATGGGCAGCCCGCTGATTCAGGCGTGGGTCGGGCCTGACTTCTCCGAGAGCGTGATCGTCGTGCAGCTGCTCGCCGTGACCGTGATGATCCGCGTCGGCAACGCGACCGCGCAGACGCTGCTCAAGGGCGCGGACCGCCACAAGCTGGTCGCCTACGCCAACGTCGTCACGGCGATCGTCAACCTCGGACTGAGCGTGGTGCTCGCGCGGACGATGGGCCTGGCCGGCGTGGCGGTCGGCACGCTCGTGCCCGTGAGCGCCGCCGCCGTCTTCATTCTGTTTCCCGCAGGCTGCCGCCGCGTCGAGCTCACGCTCATGCGCGCGCTCGCCGACGCCGTCTGGCCGGCCGTATGGCCCGCAGCGGTGATGGCGGCATACATCCTCGTGACGCGGCCGTTCGTGCCGATCTCGCTCCTTCCGGTGCTGATCGACATGGCGGTCGCCTCACTGGTGTATGTCGCGACGTTCCTCGCCTTCGGCATCAGCGCGGTGGAACGGCGCTTCTACCTCTCGAAGATTTTCGAAGCGACCGGCCTTCCGCCCGCGTGGCGGCCCGCGATCGCCACGGAGCACGCATGAGAGCCGTCATCCTCACCGCCGGACGCGGCAACCGTCTGCGCGAAGTGACCGGCGAGCGGCCGAAGTGCCTCGCGCAGGTCGGCGGCCGGACGCTCCTCGACCGGCAGCTGGAGTCGCTCCGCGGCTGCGGCGTCACGAGCGTCGCCGTCGTCACCGGCTACCGGTCGATCGACGTCCGGCGCGCGTGCGGGCCGGCGATCGACTACGTGCACAACGCGCGCTTCGCCGACACCAACAGCCTGTACTCCCTCTGGCTCGCCCGCGAGCTGCTGAGCGGCGGCTTCGTCGTCATGAACTGCGACGTGATGTTTCACCGGCAGATGCTCGTGGACCTGATCACGTCGCCGTACGAAGACGCCCTGCTGCTCTCCCCGGCCTGCGACGCGGAGCCGTACTCGGACGAGGAGATGAAAGTCCGCGTCCGGGGCGGCCGCGTCGTCGAGATCTCGAAGACCATGAAGCCGGAAGACGCGGACGGCGAGAACGTCGGCATCGCGAAGTTCGGCGCCGACGGCGCCGCCGTGCTGATCGACGAGATGAACGCGGCCGTGAAGAGCGGCGCGATCACCGAGTGGCTGCCCGCGGCGTTCGGCCGGTTCAGCCGGCGGCGCACGCTCCACGCGATCGATCACCGCGGCTATCCCTGGATTGAAATCGATTCCCCTCAGGACTACTGGCGCGCGTGCACGCAGGTCGCGCCCGCGCTCGAAGCTCCTGCGCGCCCTGCCCGGAGGTCGGGCCGTCATGTATGAACGTTTCTACGGGCTTCGCGAACGGCCGTTCTCGCTGACGCCCGATCCGAGCTATCTCTACCCGAGCCGCGTCCACAAAGAGGCGCTCAATCACCTGCGCTACGGCATCGAAGGCCACGCCGGCTTCATCGTCGTCACCGGCGAAATCGGCTGCGGCAAGACGACGATGCTGCAGACGGTGCTGCGGCAGCTCGACAAAAAGACGTCCATCGCGCGGCTGATGAACACGATGCTCGACGCCCGCGAGCTGATCGAAGCGATCATGCTCGACTTCGGCCTCGAGCCGCAGCCCAACGCCAGCAAGCCGTACCTGCTGCGCGACCTCGCGCGCTTTCTCGTCGATCAGCGCAACGCCGGCCGGCTCTCGCTGGTCGTGATCGACGAAGCGCAGAACCTCAGCGTCTCCGCGCTCGAGGAAGTGCGGATGCTGTCGAACCTCGAGACCGAGAAGTCGAAGCTGATTCACATCGTGCTCGTGGGCCAGCCGAACCTGCGCGACCTGCTCGCGCGGCCCGAGCTCGAACAGCTCCGGCAGCGTGTGACCGTCAGCTATCACATCGAGCCGCTGAACGCCGACGACACGTTCGCCTACATCAACCACCGGCTGAAGCACGCGTCGGTCGGCGCGCCGCTGACGTGTCCGCGCGAGGTGACCGACATCGTCCACCAGTACAGCCGCGGCGTCGCGCGCATGATCAACGTCATCGCGGACGCGATCCTGCTGTACGGGTACGGCGCGGACAAGCACTCGATCGACACCGAGCTCGCGCAGGAAGTGATCGAAGAGCTCGGCCTCGACGCCAATCAGCCGCCGCGATCCGACGTGCCGCCGCCGCCGAAACCGCCCGCCCTCAGCGAGCCGCCGGAGTCCCATCGGCGGGTCGAAGGTCCGGCCTTCAAGACGCCGCCGCCCTCAGCCGCGGTCCAGGCGCCCGTGCAGGCGCGCGCGACGGAATTGCCGCTCCACCCGCCGGTTCGCCCCGCTGCGCCCGCGATCGACGTGCCCATCCGCCGCGCGGCGCCTGCTCCCGCGCCCGCGCATTACGTGCTCTTCGGTCCGGAGCCCGCGCCGAAGTCGGCGTTCGCGGCGTGGTGGGCGCGATTCCGCCGCACCGCGTTCGGCATCGCCCGCCCGGCTCCCGAAAGTTAATCCATGAGGCCCTCTGTATGTCACCGGCAGCTGACGCACTTCTCGACAGGATCCATTCGCACCGCGCCCGCGTGGGCGTGGTCGGTCTCGGCTATGTCGGACTTCCGCTCGCCGTGGAACTGGCGCGCGCCGGGTTCACGACGACCGGCATCGACCTGGACGCACGCAAGGTCGACGCGATAAACCGCGGCACGTCGTACATCCCGGACGTGCCGTCCGAGGAAGTCGCCGCGCTCGTCAACGCCGGCCGGCTGAAAGCGACGACCGGCTTCAGCGCCGTCGCCTCGCTCGACACCGTGAACATCTGCGTGCCGACGCCGCTGCGCAAGACGAAGGACCCCGACATGTCGTACGTCGCCGGCGCCGTCGAGGGCATCGCGGAGTTCCTCCATCCCGGCATGCTCGTGATTCTGGAGTCGACGACGTACCCGGGGACGACCGAGGAGTTCGTGCAGCCGAAGCTCGAAGCGTCGGGGTTGAAGGCCGGCGTGGACTTCTATCTGGCGTTCTCGCCGGAGCGCGTCGATCCCGGCAACCCGAAGTTCAACACCCACAACGTGCCGAAAGTCGTGGGCGGCATCGATCCCGACTCGACGGCGCTCGCCGGCGCGCTCTACTCGTCGGCGATCGAGCGCATCGTGCCGGTCAGCTCTCCGCAGGTCGCCGAGATGGTGAAGCTGCTGGAGAACACGTTCCGCGCGGTGAACATCGGGCTCGCGAACGAAATCGCGCTGATGTGCGATCGCCTCGGCGTCGATGTGTGGGAGGTCGTCCAGGCCGCGGCGACCAAGCCGTTCGGCTTCATGCCGTTCTATCCCGGCCCGGGCCTGGGCGGCCACTGCATCCCGATCGATCCGTTCTACCTGTCGTGGAAGGCGAAGCAGAGCGGCTTCGACTCGCGCTTCATCGAGCTCGCCGGCCAGATCAACGGCGCGATGCCGCACTTCGTCGTCGACAAGATCGCCGACGCGCTCAACCGGCAGCAGAAGTCGATCAACGGCTCGACGGTGCTCGTCCTCGGCGTCGCCTACAAGCGCGACATCGACGACGTGCGGGAGTCGCCGTCGCTCGACGTGATGCTGGTGCTGCAGGAGAAGGGCGCAAAGGTGCTCTACTCGGATCCGTACGTGCCCGTGCTCGACGGCATGAAGTCCGAGGCGCTGACCGCGGCGACTATCGCCCGCGCCGACTGCGTCGCCATCCTCACCGATCACCGCGTCGTCGACTACGCCATGGTGCAGCATTCCGCGAAGTGCGTCGTCGACACGCGCAACGCGATCGGCGGACACCACCACAACGTGTACCGGCTCGGCGCTCCGGCGCCGCCGCAGGCGGCCATCCTTCCGGCGGAGGATGAGGCGAAAGTGGTCGCCTGACACGCCATGGCTTCCGTCTTCTGGCTCGCCTTCGCGCTCGTCGCCTTCGTCTACGCGG
>DATNBT010000226.1:0-5174 GCA_035571855.1 Vicinamibacterales bacterium | reverse complement strand
TCCGCGCTCGATCCGAACGCGACCACCCTCAGCCTCAGCTTCTAGGACCGGAGCGACGTGATGACCTCCTTCTCCGCAAAGAAACTCTTCGTCGTCTGCGCGCTGGCCTTTGTCGCGCTCTTCGCCAGCGTCAACAACGCCTTCGCCACGCATTTCCGCTACGGGCACATCACCTGGCGCATCCCGAACCCCACGACGCAGAAGAACGTCGTCGAGATCCGCTTCGAGATGGCGTTCCGGCGCAGCTATTTCAGCCCGGTGCCCGCTGTCGGTCCGCCGGCGACGACGCAGGACGTGGGCCCGTTTTATATCTACAGGCTGAACTCCAACGGATCGGTGGCGGCGCAGCTCTACACCGCGGACGTGCTTCTGACGACGACGCAGGTGTATGCCGTTGATGACTACTTCATCGGCGTGTACACGTTCACCTACGCGTTTCCTCAGAATACGGGGCAGACGAATTACCAGATCTACTACACGGGATGCTGCACGATCAGCACGCTGCTCGACAGCAACCACGATCTCAACTACACGCTCACGTCGACGATCCCACTCAACACACTGGCCGCAACGCCCGTGAACCTCGGGTCGCCGATCAGTTCGTCGCTGCCCGTGACCTACGTCCTGCAGAACCGTCCGGTCAATCAGACGATTCCGCTGGCAGATCCTGACGGCGATCCGGTGTCGATCCGTCTCGCGACCTTGATGGAATCGCAGTTGAACACGCAGGCGCCGCACGGAAGCCCCGCGTTCACGGTGTCGCCGACCGGCGTGGTGACGTGGACGCCGACGACGGTGGGCCTCTATGTCGTCGAGCTCGTGCTGTCCGACGCCCACGGGGCCACCAGCATGCTCGAGTTCGTGTACCAGGTGCTCGCCCCGGTCGGGTCGCCGCCGACATTGACGGTGAACGGTTCCTCCACGCCGGTGACGATGCGAATCCCCGTCGGGTACGCGATCAGTATTCCTCTGGTCGCGACCGATCCCGAC
The DNA here is from genome assembly GCA_035571855.1 of Vicinamibacterales bacterium. Classification (GTDB taxonomy): domain Bacteria; phylum Acidobacteriota; class Vicinamibacteria; order Vicinamibacterales; family CAVVIG01; genus DATNBT01. The sequence continues at coordinate 4,184 of DATNBT010000226.1, read as the reverse complement.
CCCGTCGCGCCAATCACGATCGGCGCCGGCTTTCTGCCGTCGACTGGTTTTACCACCCCGGCGTTGCCGGCGGTACTGACGCCGGTTGCACCGAACGCGCCGGTCACGTCGACGTTCAGGTGGACGCCGTCGCTCGCGGACGCCGGTCCGCACGTGTTCGTCTTTTCGGCCACCGACAACAACTACAACCAGACGACGAACTCGCTGACCGTCATCGTCGATCAGACGATCGGCCTGTATGTGAGCGGGATCATCAGGGACTTCACCGGCGCGACTCCCGACTTTGCCAGGGCGGCGGACGGCGACAACGCGCCGACACAGCTCGTCGTCTCGGGGCTCAGCGCCTCGTCGAAGCCGATGCTCAACCCCGCCGCGACGCCGACCACCGTGGCGAGCGCCGCGTCGTTCGCGAACTGGTGGAGCGGGAACGGCCAGGTGCTGACGCTTGGCCTGTTGAACAGTTCGACCCCGCACGTCTATTCGTTCAACAGCACGGCGTTCGGCCAGCCGTCGCACACCTACTTCACGTTCGAGGCGCACTCCTACTATACGTACTCGCCGGGCGACATCCTGAACTTCAGCTCGTCGGACGATCTCTGGGTGTTCATCAACGGCATCCTCGCGGTCGATCTCGGCGGCGTTCACGCGACGCCGCGGTCGATGGTGCTCGACGTGGACGCGATGGCCACGCAGCTCAATGTGGTGGCGGGCGCGACGTATCACATGGACATCTTCTACGCGCATCGCTCGTCGACGCACGCCGCGTCGCTCGGCGTGTCGGCGACGCAGGTGGCGATCTGCGATCCGACGAGTGCTCCGGTCGCGACGGCGCTGCCCTCGCGCGCCGGCACCGCGCTGGCGAACGCCGACGGCAGCACCCAGCTCGTCGGGACGTCGAGCGCCCCGGCGGCGGGCGCCGCGTGGACGAACTCGCGCCTGCCCATCGTGAATGGATTCACCGCCGAGTTCGACTTCACCATGTCGCCCGCGGCCGCCGGCGACGGCCTGGCGTTCGTTCTTCAGGACGCGTCGGCGACGGCGCTCGGCTCGAACGGCGCCGGTCTCGGGTACGCCGGCATCGCGAAGAGCCTCGCCGTCGAACTCGATACGCACCAGGACGCCGTCAACACCGATCCGGCGTTCGATCAGGTGTCGATCCACAGTCGATTCGATCAGGCGAACTCCGCGGCTGAAACGTCGTCGCTCGGCTCGTCGGCCAGCGGGGCGGCGGTGGATCTGAACGACGGCGCGTCCCACCATGTGCGCGTCACCTACACACCCGATCCGGCGGGCACCATGTTCCTGCGCGTGTACCTGAATCAGGCCGCCGCCGCCACGGTCGAAGTGGCGCTCACGCAGGCGTCGATGCTGCAGGCGTTCACCTCCGGCCTCGCGTACGTCGGCTTCACGTCGAGCAACGACGCGAACGTGTCGCCGTTTACTCCCGCTGCGGTGACCGTCCGCAACTTCGTCTTCTCGGCCGCGGGACCGTCCGCGGAGGAGACGACGCTCGTGACGCCGCCGGCCGCCCAGGCGCCGGGCGCCGCCGGCCAGATCATCATTCAGGCTCGCGACGCCTGCAGGAACAACATCCTGATCGGCGGCGCGTCGTTCCAGGCGACGATGACGACCGACGCCTACACGACCGCGGTCACGTCCACGGACAACCTCGACGGCACCTACACGCTGCAGTTCACGCCGCTGGTCGGCGGCGACTGGCAGTTGAGCGTGAGCACGGCCGGCTCGGAAATTCTCAACAGCCCGTTCACGGTGCCCGTGTCGCCGGCGACGCCGACGCTCACCGTCAACGCCGGCACGTTCCCGTACACCGGCGACCCGCATGCAGCGGCGGGATCCGTCACGGGCGTGCTCGGAGAGAACGCGGGTTCGCTGACGTTCACGTACAACGGCGCGGACTTCGCGGTCGATGCCGGCAGCTACACGGTCGTCGGCAATTTCGCCGGCGACTCGCATTACGCGGCGGCATCGCTGCAGGGTGCGGGCCCGCTCGTCATCACGCCGGTCGATCCGGGGATTCACGTCGACGCGCTGTCCGTCCTCTACGATCGCAAAGCGCACGCCGGCACCGGCACGGCCACGGGTGTCAAGGGAGAAGACCTCGGGGCGCTGAGCTTCACCTACGACGGCAGTCCGGCCGCGCCGATCGGCGCGCACACGTATGTGGTCGTCGGCACTTACGCCGGCAGCATGAACTACAACATGAAGTCGGGGACCGGAAGCCTCGAGATCAGGAAGGCCACTCCGACGGTGCTCGTCGGCACGGCCGGGTATACGTACGACTCGCTGTTGCACCCGGCGGCCGGATCGGTGACGGGCGTGGACGGTGAAGACCTCGGTGCGCCCGACAACTTCACCTACTCACCGGGACCTGGAGCGCCGATCAACGCAGGCTCGTATCAGGCGACCGGCAACTACCTCGGAAGCGACAACTACGTCGCGGCGAGCGGCGTCGGCACCATCACCATCGATCAGGCGGTGCCGCTCGTTCACGTCGACGGGCTGTCGTTCACCTACGATGCGCTGTCGCACTCGGCGACCGGCTCGGTGACCGGCGTCAACAACGAACCCCTCGGTCCGCCCACGTCGTTCTCGTACAACCCGGGAGGATCGGCGCCGACGAACGCCGGCAGCTACGACGTCCTGGCGAGTTACGCAGGAAGCCTGAATTACAAACCGGCGACCGGCATGGGGACGCTGACGATCGGCCGCGCCACGCCGACGGTGCACGTCGACACGCTCACCTTCACGTTCGACGGACAGCCGCACGCGGCGACCGGCACCGTGATCGGAGTCTCGGGCGAATCGCTCACGCCGCTGACGTTCATGTACAACGGCGATGCCGCGCTGCCGGTGAACGCAGGTTCGTACAGCGTCGCGGGGCACTTCGCCGCCGCAGGGAACTACGGCGACGCGGACGGCACCGGCTCGCTGACGATCGGCAAGGCAAAGCCGTCGATCGTCTGGGCGGCACCAGCCTCCATCGTCTACGGCGCAGCGCTGTCCGGTTCGCAGCTGAACTCGTCGACCGCTCCCGCCGGCTCGTTCAGCTATTCGCCGGCGGCCGGAACGGTCCTGCATGCGGGATCGCGGACCCTGTCCGTCGACTTCTCGCCGGCCGACACCAGCAACTACGACAGCGCGTCAGCGCAAGTGACGCTCGTCGTGCTGCCGGCGCCGTTGACGATCACGGCAAACGACGCGTCGAAGTCGTACGGTGCGCCGAACCCGGCGCTGTCGGCGTCCGGGAGCGGCTTCGTGAATGGCGATACGCTGGCCAGCCTGGTCACCGCGCCGGTCGTTTCGACGGGCGCCACCGCGGCGAGTCCGGCGGGCGCGTATCCGATCGCGGTCGGCGGCGCGTCGAGTCCGGACTACGACATCACGTTCCAGAGCGGAACCCTTTCGATCGGGGCGATCCCGCTGACGATTACGGCGAACGATGCGTCGAAGATCTACGGCGCGGCGGTTCCGTCGTTGTCGGCGACGGGCAGCGGTTTCGTGAACGGCGACACGCTGGCGAGCCTCGCGACGCCGCCGGTGCTCTCGACGGCCGCGACGCCCTCCAGTCCGGTCGGCGCGTATCCGATCACGGTCAGCGGTGCGACGAGCCCCAACTACATCATCACGTTCGCGGGCGGCACGCTGACGGTCGGCCGCGCGGCGCTGACGATCACGGCGAACGACGCGTCGAAGATCTACGGCGCGGCGGTGCCGGCGTTGTCGGCGACGGGCAGCGGGTTCGTCAACGGCGACACGCTCGCGGGTCTTGCGACGCCGCCCGTGCTCTCGACGATCGCGACGTCCGCGAGCCCGGCCGGCGCGTATCCGATCAGCGTCGCGGGTGCGACGAGCCCGAACTACACGATCACGTTCGCCGGCGGCACGTTGACCGTCGGTCGCGCGGCGCTGACGATCACGGCCATCGACGCGTCGAAGACCTACGGCGGGCCGGTGCCGGTGCTGTCGGCGTCCGGCAGCGGGTTCGTCAATGGCGACACGCTGGCGAGCCTCGCGACGCCGCCGGTGCTGTCGACCATCGCGACGTCCGCGAGTCCCGTTGGCGCGTATCCGATCCTGGTGGCCGGTGCGACCAGCCCGAACTACACGATCGCGTTCTCGGGCGGCACGCTGACGGTCGGCAGAGCGCCACTGACGATCACCGC
>DATNBT010000225.1:0-2053 GCA_035571855.1 Vicinamibacterales bacterium | reverse complement strand
GTACGGCGAACTTGAAGACCGTCTTGCCGTCCTGCTTCACGTAGTGCATCCGCTCGTCGACCGTCTCGTGCGACGGCGGCCGCCGGCTGCCGCCCGCCGGCATGCACAGCGCGTCCCCGCCGCTGCCGTCGATTTCGTGCTCGAAGTCCAGAATCGCCGGCTCGCCGGGCTTTGCCCGCGACACCACCACCGCGCCCGCGCCGTCGCCGAAGAGCACGCACGTCGTGCGGTCCTTGTAGTCGATGATGCTGGACATGACGTCGGCGCCGATCACCAGCGCGTGCTCGTGGGCGCCGGTCGCGACCATCTGGCTCGCGGTCGTCAGCGAGTACGTGAACGCCGAGCAGGCGGCGCTGATGTCGAAGCCCCACGCGTGTTCCGCGCCGATCTTGTTCTGAATGAGGCAGGCGGTGCTCGGAAACATCATGTCGGGCGTGACGGTGCCGACGACAATCAGGCTGATGTCCTTCGGCGTCAGGCCCGCGCGCTCGATGGCGAGCAGCGCGGCCTCCTTGCCGAGGTCGGAGGTCGCGACGCCTTTGTCGACGATATGCCGCTCGCGGATGCCGACGCGCTGCATGATCCACTCGTCGGTCGTCTCGACGAGTCGCTCGAGATCCGCGTTCGTCAGCACCTTCGGCGGCACGTAGGTCGCGAGCGAGGCGATTCTGGCCGGCACGGCGCCGACCCTGTTCGTGTTGCGCTCTACCACAGTCGGGAGTCCCTTCTTCGTTCGTCGGGCGCGGTCAATCCGAAATAGCCGTACGCGCGCTCGGTGGCCACGCGTCCGCGCGGCGTTCTGTCGAGAAAGCCGTTCTGGATGAGAAACGGCTCGTAGATGTCTTCGATGGCGTCCTTCTCTTCGCTGATCGCCGCGGCGATGCTGGCGACGCCGACCGGCCCGCCGCCGAACTTGTCGATGATCGTCCGCAGCAGCTTGCGATCGACTTCGTCGAAGCCGTATTCGTCGACCTCGAGCATCTTCAGCGCCGCGCGGGCGACGTCGAGCGTCACCGTGCCGTCGGCGCGCACCTGCGCGTAGTCGCGCACGCGGCGCAGCAGGCGGTTGGCGATCCGCGGCGTCCCGCGCGATCGCTTGGCGACTTCCGCCGCCGCGCCGTCGTCGATCGCGACCGCGAGGATCCGCGCCGACCGCCGCACGATTTCCTCGAGATCCACCGGCGTGTAGAACTCCAGCCGGTGGTGGATGCCGAACCGCGATCGCAGCGGCGACGTCAGCAGCCCGGTCCTCGTCGTCGCGCCGACCAGCGTGAAACGCTCGAGCGGCATCTTGACCGTCCGCGCGCTCGGCCCCTGCCCGACGACGAGGTCCACTTCGTAATCCTCGAGCGCGGGATACAGCATCTCTTCGATCGCCGGCGACATGCGGTGGATCTCGTCGATGAACAGGACGTCGCGCGGCTTCAGGTCCGTGAGGATGCCGAGCAGGTCGCCCGGTTTCTCGATCGCCGGCCCCGACGTCGACTTGATCTGCACGCCCATCTCGTTCGCGATGACGTACGCGAGCGTCGTCTTGCCGAGGCCGGGCGGTCCGTGCAGCAGGACGTGGTCGAGCGACTCGCCGCGCTGCTTCGCGGCGGTAATCGCGACCTGAAGGTTCTCGCGGATGCGATCCTGGCCGATGTACTCGTCGAGCAGGCGCGGGCGCAGGCCGGCGTCGTACTGGGCGTCTTCGTCGACTCGCGCGGCGGTGACAATTCGCGGATCGGTGGTCACAACGGATGCTTATTTCGCGAGTTCGCGCAGGGCCTGTTTGAGCGTCCGCTCGAAGCCGGCGTCGCGTCCGGCGGCCGTGAGCGCGGCATCGACGGCTTTTTCGGCGAGCGGCCGATGATACCCCAGGTTGATCAGCGCCGAGAGGAGATCATCGCGCAGCACGGGCACGACGCCGGCGTCCGGCGCCGCCGGAACGGTCTGTACTTTCGGCAGCCGGTCCTTCAGCTCGAGCACGATGCGCTCGGACGTCTTCTTTCCGACGCCGGGGATCGCCGTGAGACGCGCGAGATCGCCGCGCTCGATGGCGCCGACGAGC
>DATNBT010000224.1:0-4141 GCA_035571855.1 Vicinamibacterales bacterium | reverse complement strand
AGATCTTTCCTTTCGTCATCGCTCCGGTCCCGGCGACCTGCAGAATCTCGCGTTCCATGCGCGAGAGGCGATCGCGCTCTGACGGATACTCCTCCAGCCATCGAGCCAGCGACGGCCGGAGAAAAGGCATGTCGGCGTCGCTCTGTTTCGCGAAAGGGCCGAGGGCTGAGGGCTCAGGGCCGCAGAAGGCGCGCCACGCGCGGCCGGCGAGCTCCAGCTGGTGCGCGGTGACGGGCGTTCGACCGGGCAGCAGCGCGGCGAGTTGCATGCCGTTCAACTGCCCGAGCCCGTAGAAGGGCCTGACCTCAGGATGACTGCCGATCTGGATGATCGTCAGCCGCGTGGTACCGAGACTCTGCCGCGAGAACCAGTCGAGGATCTGCAGCAGCTGGAGCTGGTCGTACAGGTCGTGCTCGAACCACAGCACCACCTCGTCGTGATCGCGGAACGAAGCCAGCGTCGCGTCGCGCTCCGCGAAGCCGGCGCGCATCGTCTGCAGATCGCCGTCGTCGCCGAACCCGAGCCTCGTCAGCTCGCGCGCCCGCACGTCCGAGAGTGCTTCGAGTGTGTCACGCTGCGGCACCGCGCCGTCGTGCAGGACGTCGCGCCACGGCAGATACGTCCCGGGAATCCCGCCGTCGCGGAAACTGTGGACGACCGAGTCTCCGTTGGTGACGTGGAGCATGTCGTTCAGGGTTCAGGGTTCAGCGTTCAAAGTTCTCACTTCTTAGTTCGCAGAAGTTCGAGGACGCGATCGGGTTCGAATCCCTGGCCCACCAGATAACGATATAACCGGTTGAACTCGCGTTCGTCGGCAATCGACTGGCCGCGCTTGAGGCGTTTCGAGAGAGCGGACTCCAGCAGCGCGTCGGCATCGAGGCCGCCGAACACCTCGTCGACCGCCTGCTTCGCAATCGTCGGCCGGATGCCGGCGCTCTCGATCTTCCGCTTGACCCTGAGCTTGCCGCGTTTGCGGACGGACGTCTCGCTGCGCGCGATGGCCTCCGCGACGCGCGTGTCGTCGATCGCGCGCTCTTCGACGAGCCGCGCGATCGCTTCGTCGATCGCGTTCTCGTCGAATTCCTTGCGCGCGAGCCGCTGCCGCACCTGCTTTTCGGACAGCTCGCGCCGGGCGAGCATCTTCAGGCCTTCGATGTAGGCGGGATTAGCCACCAAGGGGGACACTACGTCGTGGAGGAGATCGCCGCGTGACTAGCCGCCAAAGCGTGTGATCTCGGGCTTCCCGCCCATGATCGTCTGCGCCATCTGGTCGCGGCTCATGTCCGCCGTCGTCGAGATGCCCTGGACCCGCAGCTTGAACTCGTCGACGTTGCTCGCCCAGCGCAGCGCCTCGTCGTAGGACACCAGGCCCTGCGAGTACAGGCTGAAGATCGACTGGTCGAACGTCTGCATGCCGTACTGCGACGTGCCCTGCGCGATGGCGCCGTGGATCATCGACGTCTTGTCCTTGTCGACGATGCAGTCGCGGATGAAGGCGGTGGTGACCATGACTTCGACGGCCGGGACCCGGCTCTTGCCGTCGGCGCTCGGCATCAGGCGCTGCGAGATGACGCCTTTCAGCACGCTCGCGAGCTGCAGGCGGACCTGCTTCTGCTGGTGCGGCTGGAAGACGGCGATGATGCGGTTGATCGTCTCCGTCGCGTCGAGCGTGTGGAGCGTGGAGAAGACCAGGTGGCCGGTTTCGGCCGCGAGCAGCGCCGTCTCGATCGTCTCGTAGTCGCGCATCTCGCCGACGAGGATGACGTCGGGGTCCTGCCGCAGCGCGCTGCGGAGCGCGAACGCGAACGACCGCGTGTCGACGGCCACCTCGCGCTGGTTCACGATCGACTGCTGGTCGCGGTGCAGGAACTCGATCGGATCCTCGACCGTCATGACGTGCGACTTACGCGTCTTGTTGATGTAGTCGATCATCGCGGCGAGCGTCGTGCTCTTGCCGCTGCCGGTCGTGCCGGTGACGAGGACCAGCCCGCGTTCTTCCGACGCGATCGCTTTCAGCACCGGCGGCAGGCCGAGCTCGTCGATCGACTTGATGGTGGTCGGGATGACGCGGAGCACCATGCCGACCGTGCCGCGCTGCTGGAAGACGTTGACGCGGAACCGGCCGAGCCCCGGCACGCCGTAGGCGAGGTCGACTTCGTTGGCGTCCCTGAATTTCTCGGCGTGGATTTTCGACATCACCGACGCGCTCATCTCGACGACGTCTTCGTGGTCGAGGCGCTTTTCTTCGGTGACGGGGATGAGCGCGCCGCGGAGGCGCATCATCGGGTAGCTTCCGACCTTGATGTGGAGGTCGGAAGCGCCCTGTTCGACGGCGGATTTCAGAAGGTCGTTGACGTGCACGACCTACATTATCGGCTCCCGGAGGCCACGGCTTTGGGCCCCTGGCGGAGCGATTCTTCCTTCGGATAGACGTAGGTCAGCCAGCCGTGGCGGTCCGGCACTTCGCCGTTAATCACCTTGAAAAACGCCGTCCGCAGGGCCTTGGTTACAGATCCGGGCTTGCCGCTGCCAACTTTGATCCGGTCGACCGAGCGGACCGGCGTCACCTCCGACGCCGTGCCCACGAAGAACACCTCGTCGGCCAGATACAGCATCTCGCGCGGGATGATGGCTTCGGTCACCGTGTAGCCGGCCTCGCGGGCCAGCGTCATGATGGCGTCGCGCGTGATGCCCCCGAGGACCGACGAGCCGATCGGCGGCGTGAACAGCTGGCCGCCGCGGACGATGAAGATGTTCTGGCCGCTGCCTTCGCTGACGTTGCCGTGGACGTCGAGCGCGATGCCTTCCGAGTAGCCGTCGGCCAGCGCTTCCATCTTGATCAGCTGCGAGTTGGCGTAGTTGGCCGTCGTCTTCGCGAGCGCGGGCAGCGTGTTGGGCGCCATCCGGTTCCACGAGCTCACCTTGACGTCCGCGCCGTCTTCGACCGCCGCGCCGCCGAGATAGGCGCCCCAGTCCCACACCATGATCGCCGCGTCGACGGGGATGCCGAGCGGGTTGACGCCGAGCTCCTTATAGCCGCGATAGAGAATCGGGCGGATGTAGCACGACTTCATCTCGTTGATGCGGATCGTCTCGAGGACCGCGTTCATCCAGCCCTGCAGGTCGAGCGAGTACTCCATCCGGTAAATCTTGGCCGACTCCATCAGCCGGCGCATGTGCGGCTCCAGCCGGAAGCACGCCGAGCCTTTCGGCGTCTCGTAGCACCGCGCGCCCTCGAAGACGCCGCTGCCGTAGTGGATGACGTGGGTCGCGATGTGGATATTCGCGTCCTTCCAGTCCACGAACGTGCCGTTCATCCAGATTTTGCCGGTCCCCGCAAAGCCCGCCATAAGTGCTCCTTATCCAACCATCATAGCGGATTGGGAGATCCGGAGATCTGGCGAGTTGGTGAAATGACCGGTGACTGGCGACTTACTGGCTTTCCCCGCAGAACGGGCACCGATCTGCACGGGCGTGCAGCGGCTTGCGGCAGTGCCAGCAGAACTTCGGCGCCTGAGGCGTCTCGCGCGCCTTCACGCGGGTCTGGATCTCCTCGGCGGCCGACGTGGCGGAGGGCCGGCGCGTGGACGTCGTGCTGCGGGCCGCCAGGACCTCGTCGAGCAGCTCGCTGGCGCGCTGATACCGCGCGTGGATGTCCGGCGCCATCGCCTTCATGATGATGTCGTTCAGCGCCTTGGGGATCTTCGGGTTCTTCGTGCGCGGCGGCGACACGAAGTCGCCCTGCATCAGCTTCTCGAGATCCTTCGGCGACGGCGTGTCGTACGGCAGCATCCCCGTCAGCATCTGGTACATCGTCACGCCGAGCGAGTAGACGTCGGAGGCGAAGACCGCCTTGCCGTGGAACTGTTCCGGCGCCATGTACGGCGGCGAGCCGATGACCGTCGTGCCGTGCGCGGCGATTTCGAGGAACCGCGACGTCCCGAAGTCGGCGACCTTGCAGAGGCCCGTGTCGCTGACGAGGACGTTGCTCGGCCGCAGATCGCGGTGCAGCACGCCGGCCTTGTGCGCGTGGTCGACGGCGTTACAGATCTGACACGTGTAGTCCATCGCGCGCGTCATGTCGAGCGCGCTGTCGCGCATGATGATCGACTCGAGCGTCTCGCCCTGGACGTACTCCATG
>DATNBT010000223.1:0-6448 GCA_035571855.1 Vicinamibacterales bacterium | reverse complement strand
TGCCGGCCGTGCTCGTGCTGCTCGTCGGCAGCGAGCTGATCAGCACGAACATCGAACGCTGGTTCAACGCGCCGATGGACGAAATCCTCGTGTCCGCCTATCAGGTCGCGAGCGACTACTACCGCGAACGCCAGACGCTCGTCGCCGATCGCGCCGCCCGCATCGCGCAGGCGCTCGCCGGCGCCGATCTCGGCGGACATCCGGACGTCGCGCACCTGCGCGACGCGCTGTCTGCGGAAGTGTCGGCGCAGGGCCTGCGGCGGGTCGGCGTCTACTCGTTCGAGGCGGGCGCCGAGACGACGGCGCTCATGCCGGTCGCCGACGTGTCGTCGCCGTCGATGCCGGCGACTTTCGATCGCAGCCGGATCGATCGCCTGGCGGCGCAGACGCTCGGCGGATCGAGCGACACGCTCGCCGTCGACCGGCTCGGCGATGCCGGCGATCTTCTCCATGCCGCGGCGATCGTCCGGACGCCTCAAGGCCACCCGACGGGCGTCGTGGTCGCAACGGATTACCTGAGCGGCGAGATCGCCGGGAGATCGCGACGGATGTCGCAGGCGTACGAGAGCTACAGCCAGATGCGCGTGCTGAAACGTCCGCTCACCGGGCTGTATCTGTCGTTCTTCCTGATGGTCACGCTGTTCATTCTCGTCGGCAGCCTCTGGATGGGTTCGTACCTCGCGAAGCGCATCACGCGCCCGGTGTCCGCGCTCGCCGCCGCGGCACGGGAGATCGGCGCGGGCCACCTCGATCAGCGCGTCGAGCCGCAGAGCAGCGACGAATTCGGATCGCTCGTCGAAGCGTTCAACGCGATGGCCGCCGAGCTCGCGACGAGCCGGCGCAGAGTCGAGCGATCGACGTTCGAACTCCAGGAAAAGCACATCGAAGTCGAGAACCGGCGCCGCTACATCGAGACGATTCTCGAGCGCATCACCACGGGCATCGTGTCCGTCGACGCCTCCGGCAGGGTGACGACGATCAACAGCGCCGCGTCGCGCCTGCTGACGCTCGACCGCGCCGTCGTGGGCCAGCCGGCGCGCCGCGTGTTCGATCGCGCCGACCTGCAGCCGCTCGGCGCGCTGCTGTCGGGATCGAACGCCGCGAAGAACGAATCGGCCGTCCAGGAGATCGCGATCCCGCGCGACGGGCAGGAACTGCAGCTCGCCGTCGTGACGACGACGCTCGTCGGGGACAGCGGCGAGCCCGCGGGCCTGCTGCTCGTGCTCGACGACGTGACGCCGCTGATCCGGGCGCAGAAAGTCGCCGCGTGGCGGGAAGTCGCGCGCCGCCTCGCCCACGAGATCAAGAACCCCCTGACGCCGATCCAGCTGTCGGCCGAACGCATGCGGCGGCATTTCGCCGGACGCCCGGTGACCGACCGCGAGCTGGTCGACGAATGCGCGGCGACGATCGTCGGCGAAGTCGAGTCGCTGAAGGGGCTCGTCGACGAGTTCTCGCAGTTCGCGCGGATGCCGTCGCCGCGGACGGTGCCGACGGATGTGGCCGCGCTGATCGCGGACACGCTGACGCTCTACGACGGCATCTTCACCGACGTGACGATTCACAAGCGGTTCGCGCCCGGGCTGCCGCTCGTGCGCCTGGACGTCGAGCAGATCCGGCGCGTCATCATCAACCTCGTCGACAACGCGATCGAAGCCATGGAACGCAAGGGCGAGATCGTCGTGGAGACGGCGCTCGACGAGACGAACAGACTCGTCCGCATCGTCGTCGCCGACTACGGGCCGGGCATTCCCGCGTCCGAGCGCGAGAAGCTGTTCCTGCCGTACTACTCGACGAAGCGCCGCGGCAGCGGCCTCGGGCTGGCGATCGTGCGGCGCATCATTGCCGAGCACGGCGGCAGCATCGACGTCGGAGATAACACACCGCACGGGACTCGGTTTACCATCGAGTTACCCGCGTGAAGCCCACCATCCTCATCGTCGACGACGAACCCGGCGTCCGGAGCGCCCTTGGCGGCGTGCTGCGCGACGAAGGCTATGCCGTCGAGGCGGTCGGCAGCGGGGAAGAGTGCCTCGAGCGCGTCACGCGGGGCGGCGTCGATCTGATCATGCTCGACGTGTGGCTGCCCGGGATGGACGGCCTGGCGACGTTCGCGCGCCTGCGCGAGCGGCAGGTGGACGCGCAGGTGGTGATCATCTCGGGCCACGGCAACATCGAATCCGCGGTGCGCGCGATCAAGATGGGCGCGTTCGACTTCGTCGAGAAGCCGCTCTCGCTCGACAAGACCGTCCTGGCGGTCGCCAACGCGCTGCGCCAGCGGAGGCTCGAAGCGGAGAACCGGGCGCTGCGCGCGCGCGTCGACCGCCAGTACGTCATGGTCGGCGAAAGCTCCACGATTCGCCAGCTGCGCGAGCAGGTCGCGATGGCGGCGCCGTCCAACGGGCGCGTGCTGATCTACGGGGAGAACGGCACGGGCAAGGAGCTCGTCGCGCGCGGCATCCACTCGCAGAGCCGCCGGCGCGCCGGACAATTCGTCGAAGTCAACTGCGCCGCCATTCCCGAGGAGTTGATCGAGAGCGAGCTGTTCGGCCACGTGCGCGGCGCATTCACGGGAGCGGTGGCGGATCGGCGCGGCAAATTCGAAGCCGCCGACGGCGGCACGATCTTTCTCGATGAGATCGGCGACATGAGCCTGAAGACGCAGGCGAAGGTCCTGCGCGTGCTTCAGGAGCAGACGATGGAGCCGGTGGGCGGCACGAACCGGATCCGCGTCGACGCGCGCGTGGTTGCCGCGACGAACAAGGACCTGCAGGCCGAGATCAAGGCGGGGCAGTTCCGCGAGGACCTGTACTTCCGCCTGAACGTCATTCCGATCTTCGTGCCGCCGCTGCGCGAACGGCAGGAGGACATCCCCCTGCTTGCCGATCACTTCATGGCGGAGCTCTCGCAGGAGTACGGACGACGGCTCAAGCGGCTGGACACCGGCGCGATCAGGACCCTGCAGCGATACAACTGGCCGGGCAACGTGCGCGAGCTGCGGAACGTGATCGAGCGGCTGATGATCATGGTCCCGGGCGACACGATCACGACCTCCGACCTGAGTTTCCTCGACGTGCCGCTGGCGCCGGCCTCCGCGCGTCCGACCGGCCTCGCCTCCGAGCGCATGACGCTCCACGAAGCGCGCGATCAGTTCGAGCGCGATCTCATCCTGAAGACGCTCGCCGAGCAGCAGGGCAACATGTCGCGGACCGCCGAAGCGCTCGGCGTCGAGCGCAGCAACCTGTACCGGAAGATGAAGACGTTCGGCATCGCGCCGTCTAGCCGATCTGGCGTTCCAGAATCTGAGACGACGTGAAGCCTTCGATCTTCAGGTAGGTCTCGTCGCCCGGACGCAGCGCGGCCTGCGGCACCAGCCCGATCAGTTCGCTCCCGCGGACTTTCACGCCGTGCCGGACGGCTTCCTGCACGACGGCGTCGTACACCACCCACATCGGCGTCCGCTCGTAGTTCGTCAGGTTCATCGACACCTGCACGAGGTGCGAATCGAGGCGGACACCCATGGCCTTCACGAACGGCAGGCCGCCGCTGCTCTGGCGGATCGTCTTCGCGATCGCCCTGGCCACGTCGAGACGATCGGAGTCGAGGTTGACGTTGTACGCGATCAGGATGTGGCGGGCGCCGACGACGCTCGCGCCGGCCGAGGGGTGCGGATGGCGCGGCCCGAAGTCCGGCGCCCACTCGGGCAGCGACATCTTGTCGCGCAGTCCCTCGAACGCGCCGCGGCGGATGTCTTCGAGCCGCGTCCGGATCGGATTGGACGCGGCCTCTTCATACAGATAGACCGGGACGCCGAAGCGATTGGCGGCGGCGGCGCCGGTTGCCTTCGCAATCGCCACGCACTGCGCCATCGTCGCCCCCTGCAGGGGCACGAAGGGCACGACGTCGACGGCGCCCAGGCGCGGGTGCACGCCTGAATGCCGGCGGAGGTCGATGCCCTCGACGGCATGCTGAAAGATCGACAGCGCCGCCTGCTGGACGCCTTCGGCGGAGCCGACAAACGTGAAGACGGACCGATGGTGCGCGGCATCAGACGAATGGTTGAGCAGCCGGACATCCGGCGTCGCGCGGACGGACTCAGCCATTCGCGCGATCAGGTCGCGATTCCGGCCTTCGCTGACGTTCGGCACGCACTCGATCAGCCCCGGCGTACTCGACATGTTCACCGGGGGATTGTACTGAAATTGATTCTTTGCTATAGTCGCCCGCGGTCGTGAAAAAGTGAGTACCGCACCCGCATCCACGGCGGAGCACGACACACGAGTCGAGCAGTTGCTGCTCGCCGGCCTCGATCACTATTTCGCGAAGCAATACGACCAGGCGATCAACGTCTGGACCCGCGTGCTGTTCTTCGATCGCGGCCACGCCCGCGCGCGCGCATACATCGAGCGCGCCCGGCGGGCGCAGGCCGAGCGGCAGCGCGAGTCCGAAGAGCTCCTGCATAACGGCACGAGCGCGTACCGCAACGGCGACGTGAAGGAAGCCCGTCGTCTGCTGCAGGCGGCGCTCGATGCCGGCGCTCCTCTCGAGCTCGCGTTTCCCATGCTCGAGCGCCTGAATCAGATCGAGCCGTTCGACATCGCTCAGGCCGGGCCGTTCGACGTCGCTCAGGGCCGACCGGCGTCGGGACCGGCGGCGCCGCGAACCGCGCGAGTCGCGGCCTCGGCCGCCGATGAACGCGCGCCGGTGCCGTCGCGATGGCGCGTGTCGCCGCTCGCGGTGACCGCGACGCTGCTCGTCGGGCTGATCGTCGCGCTGTCCGTGCTCGTCGCGGCCCGCCCCGACTGGCGCTCGCTCTTTACGCCGGCATCCCCGGCGCAACCGGCCGGCCTCGGTCCCGTGGCGAGAGAAGCCGTGCTCGCGATTCCCACGCGCGGTGAGATGGCGCTGGCGCGAGCGCGCCGCCTGGCCGGCAACGGCGAACTTCGTGACGCGCTGGTCGCGCTCGATCTCGTGCGGACGACCGATCCGCAGCGGTCCGACGCGGACCAGCTGCGGTCGGAGATCCAGAAACAACTGATCGGGCTCGAGCAGCAATGAAGTGCTCGAAGTGCGGCTATCTGGGATTCGAGACGTCCGATCGCTGCCGCAACTGCGGCTATGAGTTCTCGCTGTCCCACGAGTACGAGCTGCCGGATCTGTCGCTGAAGCGCGACGAGGGGCCTGTCCTCGACGACTTCAGCCTCGTCGATGCCGCGATGACGGAACGCGTCGGCGCCCCCGCCGCCGTCATGGAGGCGCCGCGCGTCAGCACGCGCCGCACGCCGTCCTCGATGCCGCTGCTCGACCTGGACGACGACACGCCGCTCATCACGAAGCCGTCGCCGCCGCGCGCGCCGCTCGCGGTCAGGCGATCGACGCCCGACATCGCGCGGCTGCGGATGACGCCTCCTAAAGCGCCGAGCCTCGAGGGGCTGGAGCTGTCGGAAGTTCATCTGCCTGACGGCCCGCGCGCTCCGGCCGACCGGGCGCACGTGCCCGCGCCGACGCCCGGCGCGCTCTATCAGGATGCCGGCGTCGGACGGCGCCTGCTCGCCGCCGCCGTGGACTCGGCGATTCTGCTCGCGATCGACCTCATCGTGATCTACTTCACGATGCAGATCTGCGGCGTCGGCATCGACGAATTCAATCTGCTTCCGAAGGGCCCGCTGATCGCGTTTCTGGTCGTGCAGAACGTCGGCTACCTGGTCGCGTTCACGGCCGGAGGCCAGACGCTCGGCAAGATGGCGGCCGCCATCAAGATCGTCACCGAAGACGGCGGCGAGACGCTCGACGTCGGGTGCGCGCTGAAGCGCACCGTCATGTGGCTGCTGCTCGCGGTCCCGGCCGGACTCGGCCTGCTCTCGGCGTTCTTCGACCACGACCACCGCGGCCTGCACGATCGCTTCGCCGGCACGCGCGTCGTCCGCGCTGCCGCGTGACGCTGCGCACGCGCGCCGGACTCGCCGTCGCCACGGCGCTCGGAGCCGGGTACGCCCCCAAAGCGCCGGGAACCGCCGGATCCGCCGTCGGTCTCCTGCTGTGGCTCGCGCTCCCGCACATCCTCTGGCTTCAACTGCTCGTCATCGCGGTCGTCTCCGTCGCGGGCGCGTGGAGCGGCTCGGTGGCCGAAGCGCACTTCGGCAGGCAGGATCCGGGGCAGGTGGTCGTCGACGAAGTCGCGGGGATGATGGTGACCGTGCTGCTGAATCCGCTGAACGGGCCGGCGTGGGTGCTCGCGGCGTTTCTGCTGTTCCGCGCGGCCGACATCGTCAAGCCATTTCCCGTGAACCGTCTTGAACGCCTGCCGGGCGGCATCGGGATCATGGCCGACGATCTGGCCGCCGGAATCTACGCCAACCTCGCATTGCGACTCGGCATCTGGGCCTCCGGTCACTTCGGCATTTGATTTGGCCAATCAACTGACCAGATGACAAGATGATCAAATGTT